>NZ_DURI01000331.1 GCF_012837295.1 Corynebacterium sp.
GTGCGCGCCGGGACGGTGTCCGGCGCGGGGGCGGAAATGGTCATCGTGTCGTTGATCATCACCCCCATTAACGCACGACCGGCCGGGATTGTTCCCGCTTCGCCGATTCCCGGGCGGATTCCTCCCCCGCGGCTACCGCTCCAGCTCGGCGGCGAGGAGCTCCAGTGCGGCGGCCACGGAAGCGGCGCGGATCCCCCAGCGCCCCGCTTCCGGGTCGACCTCGACCCGCTTTACGACGACGCCGTCCCCGCGTCCTCCCGCACCGTCGTCATCGGCGCCGGGATGTCGAGGGGTGGGCCCGGCGATGCCGCACCACACTTCGCCGACGGGGTGGCCTTCCTGGGCGTCGGGGCCCGCCACGCCCGTCAGCGCCACCCCCCAGTCCGCGCCGCAGCGGCGACGAGCTCCTGCGGCCATCGCGCGGGCGGTGTCGGCGGCGACGGGGCCGACGGAGTCGAGCACCTCGGCGGGAACGCCGGCGAGGGTCTCCTTCAGCTCGGTGGCGTAGGTGATCAGGCCGCCCCGCAACACGGCGGAGGCACCGGGGACTCCGGCCACCGTCGCGCAGAACAACCCAGCCGTCAGCGATTCGGCCGCCGCCAGGGTCTGTCCGCGGGTGGTGAGGTCGGCGACGACGTCGGCGGCCGCGGTGCCTCCCGCGAGCGGATCGACGGTGGTCGCATCTCGCCCCACTACGCGGCCGCCTTGCGGGAGTCGACGATGTACTGGATGCCCGTGACCACGGTGATGACCACGGCGATGATCATGACGATCCACGCCGGCCAGTGCAGCCAGGTCAGCGGCATGAGGAACAGCGCCACGGCCAGGGACTGCGTCACGGTCTTGAGCTTGCCGCCCTTCGACGCGGGCACGACGTGGCCTGCGCGGAGCTGGAACATGCGCCAGAACGTGATGCCCAGTTCGCGGACGACGATGATCGCCGTGATCCACCAGGGCAGCAGCCCGATGATGTTCAGGCCCACCAGCGCGCCGATCATCAGCGCCTTGTCGGCGATGGGGTCGGCGATCTTGCCGAAGTCGGTAACCAGATTCCTGCTGCGCGCCAGATCGCCGTCGATCTTGTCGGTGATCATGAGCAGCGCGAAGACGCCGAACGCCCACCATCGCCACCCCGCGTCATTTCCGTCTTCCTGCAGCAACAGCCACAGGAAGACGGGGACGCCGAGGATGCGCAGCACGGTGAGCGCGTTCGGCAGGTTCCAGTTCGAGGGGGCGGCGTCCGCGGCGGGACGGGTCTGATCGGTCACGGGCACAACACTACCGCCGAATGCGCAACCCTCTAATCGGCGCTCCCGGCCGGGGTCCGGCGGCCGTAGACTTTTCGGCATGACCATTTACGCCGTTTCCTACCGCTACGACCCGACGGATCCCCGCATCGCCGAGGTTCGCCCCGACCACCGCGCGTTCATCGCGGGTCTCAAGGACGAGGGCACGATCATCGGCTCCGGGCCGTACCCCGACGCCGAAGGCGGGGCCCTCATCGTCATTCGGGTGAACGACGGCGAGGACCCCGCCTCCGTGATGGACGCGGATCCGTTCCACGTCCGCGGCGTGCTCGATGACCGGGTGATCCGCGAATGGAACCCGGTCATCAACATCTGGGACGACTGACCGTCCCCGGTCGTCCCCGACCGGCCCGGTCAACTACATGCGGCCCGGGCCCCGGCCGTCTTCGGTGGGCTCCGTGCCCTGATCCCGGCCCCGGGACTCGGACGCCGGGCCGTCGTCAAGCGAACGCGCGTTGCGGCCCACCGCCGACGCATTCGCGGGCGCGGAGGAGACCTCCGAGGAAATGTCCTCGTGCTCCTCGTCGTGCCCGGTCCAGCGCGCCGGGGCGACGCCGCCCATGTTCTCGTCGCGCTTGTTCTTCAGCCAGGACGCCAGGACCGTGACCACCAGAACGCCGACGATGACCGCCAGCGAGGTCCACGTGCTGATCTCCGGCACCGTCACGTCCTCGCCGCCGTTGATGAACGGCAGATTGTTCTCGTGCAGCGCGTGCAGGAACAGCTTCACCGCGATGAAGCCGAGGATGATGCCCAGGCCGTAGGCCAGGTACACCAGGCGATCGAGCAGGCCGTCGAGCAGGAAGTACATCTGGCGCAGACCCATCAGAGCCAACGCATTGGCCGTGAACACGATGTAGGGCTCGTCGGTCAGGCCGAAGATCGCCGGGATCGAGTCGAAGGCGAACATGATGTCCACGAAGCCGATGGCCACCAGCGCCACCGCCAGCGGCGTGAAGAAGCGCTTGCCGTCGATCTTCGCCGTCAGGCGATCCTTGTGGTACTTCGACGAGATCGGGATGACCTTCTTGAGCATCTTGATCACGGCCATGTCGTTCGGGTCCGTCTCCGGCTTGTCCGCCGCCTCGTCCCACACCGTCTTGATGGCGGTGTACAGCAGGAAGATGGCGAACAGGTAGAAGATGTCGGACCACGCGGAAATCATCGCCGCGCCGATGAGGATGAACACCGTGCGGAACACCAGCGCCATCGCGATGCCGAAGAGCAGCACCTTCTGCTGGTACTTACGCGGGATCTTGAACGCGCCGATGATCAGCGCGAACACGAACAAGTTGTCCACGCTCAGGGCCTTCTCGGTGACGTAGCCCGAGAGGAACTCGATGCCGCGTTCATGGTCCCAGAACAGCCAGATGAACCCGCCGAACAGCAGGGCCAGAACGACGTAGAAGGCGGTCCAGCCGCCGGCCTCCTTGAGCGACGGCTCATGGGGCGTGCGGACGTGGGCGTAAAAATCGAAGGCGATGAAGCCCATGACGATCACGATGGTGATCGCCCATACATACAGGGGTACGTGCACTGGTGGTGCTCCTCCGGTCGGTCGACGAATAACCGGAGGTCTCTCCCACCCCACGCATCTGCGTGGGCCGATGGTGCCGGGGTTTCGCCGGCGGGCTGTCGCGCCCGCCGCGATTCCCGTGCTGACGACGGCCATCGCGGTGAAATCCGGGGATACTCCCCTCCACGGCGACCCACTGTACACGGCAACGGGCCCCGCGCGAATCGACTCGCGCGGGGCCCGTAGGCGTCGTGAAGCCCGTTACGTCATGCCGTCGGTCGGCTCGGCGTCGACGACCGTGACGTCGTCGTCGGTGGGCGCATCGGCCGGGTCGGCGCCGCGGATCATCCAGATGATGGTCTCCAGCTCCTCCGGCTTGACCAGCACCTCGCGGGCCTTCGAGCCCTCGGAGGGGCCGACGACGCCGCGGGTTTCCATCAGGTCCATGAGGCGGCCGGCCTTGGCGAACCCGATGCGCAGCTTGCGCTGGAGCATCGACGTCGAACCGAACTGCGAGGTCACCACCAGCTCGACGGCCTGCACCAGGTCCTCGAGGTCGTCGCCGATGTCCGGGTCGATGTTCTTGACCGCCTCGGCGGCCTTGTCCTCGGTGACGCCCTCGGTGTAGTCCGGCTCGGCCTGGTCCTTGCACGCCTCGACGACGGCCTGGATCTCCTCGTCGGTGACGAACGCGCCCTGCAGGCGTCGGGGCTTGCCGGCGCCCTGCGGGATGAACAGCGCGTCGCCCATGCCGATGAGCTTCTCCGCGCCGCCCTGGTCGAGGATGACGCGCGAGTCGGTCAGCGACGACGTGGCGAACGCCAGACGCGACGGCACGTTGGTCTTGATCAGGCCGGTGACCACGTCGACGGACGGGCGCTGCGTGGCCAGCACCAGGTGGATGCCGGCGGCGCGGGCCTTCTGGGTGATGCGGACGATGGCGTCCTCGATGTCGCGCGGGGCGGTCATCATCAGGTCGGCGAGCTCGTCGACGATGCACACGATGTACGGGTACGGCCGGTACTCGCGCTCCGAGCCCAGCGGCGCGGTGATCTCGCCGGACTTGACCTTGCGGTTGAAGTCCTTGATGTGGCGCACGCGGGTGGACTTCATGTCCATGTACCGCTGCTCCATCTCCTCGACCAGCCACTGCAGCGCGGCGGCGGCCTTTTTGGGCTGGGTGATGATCGGCGTGATCAGGTGCGGGATGCCCTCGTAGGGGGTCAGTTCGACCATCTTGGGGTCGACGAGGATCAGGCGCACCTCGTCGGGCGTCGCGCGGGTCAACAGCGACACCAGCATCGAGTTGACGAACGCCGACTTGCCGGAGCCGGTGGAGCCGGCGACGAGCAGGTGCGGCATTTTCTGCATCGAGTGACTGATGAACTCGCCTTCGATGTCCTTGCCCAGGCCGATGAGCATCGGGTCGTCGTTGGACACCGTCTTCGGCGCCTCGAGGACGTCGGCCAGGCGCACCATCTCGCGGTCGTTGTTGGGCACCTCGATGCCGACGGCGGACTTGCCCGGGATCGGGGTGAGCAGGCGGACGTTGTCCGTGGCCACCGCGTAGGCGATGTTGGACTGCAGGTTGGTGATCTTGGAGACCTTCACGCCCGGGCCCAGCGCGATTTCGTAGCGCGTGACCGTCGGGCCGCGGGAGAATCCGGTGACCTGCGCGTCGATGTTGAACTCGGTGAAGACGTCGGTGATCGCCTCGATCATGCGGTCGTTGGTCGCGGTGCGGGTCTTCGGCGGCTCGCCGGGAATGAGCAGGTCCGTCGACGGCAGGCGGTAGCCGTCGGCGATGGACGGCCGCGCGGGTGCCACGGGTTCCTTCGGCTCGGTCTCGGACTTCGGCGTCGACGCGGGAATCGCGGAGGCGTCGATGCCCGAGCGCGCCGCGATGGCGTCCATCTGGCGGCGGGTCGCCTCGGAGACCGCATCTTTGCCCGCCGAGTCCTTCGTGGCACTGCTCTTCTGGGCACTGCCCTTCGTGGCGTCGGCCGTGCCCGGCTCGGTCCTTCGGGTTTCGGCCGTGCGGGTCTCGCGCGCATCTCGCTTGACGACGCCCGCCTCCCGGTCCTCCGGCGCCGGAATGACGGTCGTGTCGGACGCATCGGCGCCGACTGCGGGCAGCGACGCGGTGGTCGCGGCCTCGTCGTCGATGGTCAGCTGGCGGGTGCGGGCGTCGTCGCCCGCGTCATCGCCGAGGAGGTCGTAGAGGTTGTCCTCCACCGGCGGCGCCGGGCGCTCGCGGCGATCGCGCTTCGGGGCCGGCGTGCGGCGGCGGGGCCGGCGCGACGGGGCGGTGGGCACGTCGTCGGCGTAGTCGGAGGGGCGGTCGGGCGCTCCCCCGTGGGCGTCGTCAAGCTCCGGGCCGTCCGGCCCGTCGTAGGCGTCGGCGCGCTCGTCGAGCATTCCGTCCACCCCTGCGTAGCGGTCATCCGGATCGAAGGGATCACCGTCGGCATCGAAACCGCGGCCGCGGCCCACGCGGCCGGACCAGGCGCCGAGGTTCAGGTACTCCCGGATCACGTCGACGAGCTGGCGCACCGTCGTGCCGCTGAGCAGCAGCGCACCATAGAAGATGATGCCGAAGAGCAGGATCACCGCGACCCACGGAGTGAAACCGGCGGCCAGGGGCGTGCCGACGTAATCGCCGATGGCGCCGCCGGCTGCGCGACGGCCTTCCCATTCGGCGGGCCTTCCGGAACCGATGTGGACGATGGCGAGCATGCCGCCCGCGATGAGACCGGCGCCGATGCCGGCCGCGGAGAAACGTTCGCGCGGGGGCACGTTGCCGAGCATCATGAGGACGGCGACGATGCCCAGCACCACCGGAAGCACGTACGTGCCGACGCCGATGAGAGTGCGGAACAGGGTCTCGACCAGATCGCCGACCGGGCCGGCCAACGAAAACCACGTCGCCCCGGCGAGGACGATGGCCAGGGCGAGGACGAGCAGGGCCGCGCCATCGCGCGTGCCCTCGATCGCCGGGTCCTCCGGCGCGGGCTGCGCGGCGTCGATCGCATCCCGGTCATCCCGGGTACGCGAGCGACCGCGGGCCGCCGACGTGGGCGGCTCGAGGTCGTCGTAACCGTCCGCCTTCTTCCGGCGCTTCGGCCGGGAGTCAACCGGTGCCGCTTGATCCTGGGCGTCGTATCCCGCCGCCGCCTTTGCGCCGCGTCGCTTTCCCTTCACCTGCGCATCATCCGCGCCATGGTCCTCCATCATGGTCGTACCGGCGCCACCGCGACCGCCGATCTTGCGGGCCAGGCCCGCCACGCCGCGGGCGGTCTGGGACCAGGCGCCCGACAGGCCCTCCCCGACCGCGCGGTAGGCGCTGCCGGTGCGCTCGAAGTCGTCGCCGTATCCGTCGTCCATGCGTCGGGGCGCGTCACGGGCGGAACGGGAGTCCGCGGGCCGACGCGCCGGACCGCGCGAGGTGGGGCGCGTCCGGGGGCTGCGGGTACGGCTGGTGGCTGACATGTGCACCACCCTAGTCGGTTTTCGTCCCTATTTTCACATCAGTCACACGCGTGTCAGTTAGGCGGAACCTTTCGCGGCACCGGCTCCGACCGCGATCAGATCTTGAGGACCGGGATCAGATGGTCAGGTGCACGACGCCCGACTCATCGCCGTCGATGGTCACCCGCGCCTCGTCGCGGCCGAACAGCCACAGGACCAGCTCCCCCGGATCGCCCTTCACCGTCACCGTGGGAGCACCGGAGGCGGCCCGATCGACCGGGGTCGTCGCCGCGCCGTCATCGCGGACCAGCACGACCGTCGAGGTCGAATCGCGCAGCATGCGCCGCGACATCGTCGACGCGATGCGCCACAGATCCCGCCGCCCAGCCGGCGACAGCTGACGAGGCTCCCAGCCTTCCCGGGCGCGCCGCACGTCCTCGTGATGCACGAAATTTTCGGCGGCGTTGACCAACTGGTCCGCCCACCGCATCGGGTTCCACACCGGGGCGCCCTCCGCCCACGTGTCCACGAGCTCGTCGAAGGGCTTCGCCTCGTATTCGGCCGTCACCTTCTCCAACCGCTCCTTCAGCGCCGGCACGAACATGCCGCCCGCCGCATCGGGGCGGTTTTCGCGGAGCACGAGGTGGACCGCCAAGTCCCGCGTGGTCCAGCCCTCGCACAGCGTCGGGGCGTCGGGGCCGACCTCCCGGAACAGATCCGCCAACTGCCGTCGTTCTTCCTGCGAGAAAGTCATGCCGCAAGTCTACGGGTGACACGGGCATCGTGTGACGGCCCTTCACCGTCGCCGGCCACGGCATCACGGCCCATGCGTCACGGCCCGCACCCTCCCCGAACACGACGACGCCCCTTCCGGCACGGGGCCGAAAGGGGCGTCGTCACGCAATCCGGAGGCGCAACCCGCCGCCGGGGCGAAAACCTAGAGGCTCTCGCGGGTGCCGTCCACGTCCTCGTCGGAGACGACGTCCCCGGACTCGGAGGACATGGGCACGATGGTCGGGACGATCATCGGGCTGCGGCGGTACTTCTGGTTGATCATCTTCTCCGCGCGGCGGCGGACCTCCTGCGCCATGCGGTACGGGTTGTTCTCGCCCGAACCGGCCAGGTCGAACATGGTCTCGTCGACCAGCTTCTCGACCTCCGACAGGACCTCCTTGACGTCGTCGGAGAAACCGCGGGCCTGGGCGCGGGGCTTCTCCAGCGGACGGCCGGTGCGGTTGTCGATGACCGAGGTGACCGTGATCAGGCCGCCCTCGCGCATCTCCGCGCGATCGGCGAGGACGTCGGCGTCGACGTCGCCCATGGACGTGCCGTCCACGTAGAGCTGGCCGACCGGCACCTGGCCCACGACGCGGGCGCGGCCGTCGACCAGGTCGACGACGACGCCGTTCTGCGCCAGCACCACGTTCTCGGCGGGGACGCCGGTGGAGATGGCCAGATCCTTGTTCGCGCGCAGGTGGCGCCACTCGCCGTGCACCGGCATCGCATTCGACGGGCGCACCGCGTTGTACAGGAACAGCAGCTCGCCGGAGTAACCGTGGCCCGAGGTGTGGACCATCGCGTCGCGGCCGGTGATGACCTCGGCGCCGATCTGGGCGAGCATGTTGAGCACGCCGAACACCGACTCCTCGTTGCCCGGCACCACCGACGACGACATGATGATGCGGTCGCCGTCGCGGACGGTGATCTGGCGGTGCTCGCGGCGGGCCATGCGGCTCAGGGCGGCCATCGGCTCACCCTGGGTGCCCGTGGTGACCAGCACGATCTTGTGCGGCGCCATGCGGGCGGCCTCGTTCATCTCGACGATCGTGCCGCGCGGGGCGTTGAGCAGGCCCAGCTCCTCGGCGATGCGCATGTTGCGGATCATGGAGCGGCCGTTGAACGCCACCTTGCGGTTGGCGGCCACGGCGGCGTCGATGACGGCCTGCACGCGGTACACGTTCGACGCGAAGGACGCGAAGATCACGCGCTGCTTGGCCTCGGTGACCAGGCGACGCAGGGTCGGCACGATCTGCGATTCGGACTCCGAGATGCCGGGGGTGGTGGCATTCGTCGAGTCGCACAGGAACAGGTCGACGCCCTCGTCGCCCAGGCGGCTCAGGGCCGGCAGGTCGGTCGGGCGCTTGTCCGGCGGGGTCTGGTCCAGCTTGATGTCGCCCGTGTGGACGACCAGGCCGGCACCGGTCTTGATGGCGATGCCCAGGCACTCCGGGATGGAGTGGTTGACCGCGAAGAAACGCAGGTCGAACGGGCCGCGCTGGATGCGGTCCTGCTCATTGACCTCGACGGTCTTCGGGCGGATGCGGTGCTCCTGCAGCTTCGCCTGGATCAGGGCCAAGGTGAAGCGGGAGGCGATCACCGGGATGTCGCCGCGCTGCTTGAGCAGCCACGGGATGGCTCCGATGTGGTCCTCGTGGCCGTGGGTGACCACGAGCGCCTCGACGCGATCCCACTTGCCGTCCATGTAGGAGAAGTCCGGGAGGATCAGGTCGACGCCCGGCTCATCCGAGCTCGGGAACAGCACGCCGCAGTCGACGATGAGCAGGCGGTCCTTGTACTCGAAGACCGTCATGTTGCGGCCGATCTCCGAAATGCCGCCGAGCGCGACGATGCGCAGGCCGTCCTTCGGGGCCTTCGGCGGCTCCGGCAGGCGCTGCGTCAGGTCCGCGCCCTGCATCGACTGCACGACGTTGCGGCGGTTGCGGTTGCCGCCGCGGCCACCGCCCTTGTTGCCGCCGCCCTGGCCCTGGCCACCGCGTCCGCCGCGGTTGCCGTTGCCCGAGCCCTGGCCGCCCTGGCCATTTTGGCCATTCTGGCCCTGGCCGCCGCGACCGCCACGGCCACCACGGCCGCCACGTCCACCGCGGGAGGAACCGCCGGAGCGGCCCTGGCCGGACTCACGGTCGTTGCGCTGCTCGTTCTTGGCCTCGCCATTGCCGGAGTTGCCGGCGTTGCCGGAGTTGCCGGCGTCGTTCTTGGCGGCGGACTCGTTCTTCGGCGCCTGGGACTCGGCGCGCGCGATCTCCGCCTCCTGCGGCGGGCCGGCCTTGCGGACGACCTTCCGGGGGCGGCTGCGATTCTCGCTCACTTAGAGGACACCGGCCTCTCGCATGTCGGAGGCGAGCAGATCGAGCTGCTCCTGGGTCGGGGAAATCTGAGGCAAACGGGGGTCTCCTGTCTGAATGCCCTGCAGCTGCAAAGCTGCCTTGGCGAAGCTCACCCCGCCCAGGCGGCCCTGGGCGCGGAAGAGCGGGGTCATGGAAGCGTGGGTCTCGCGTGCGGCATCGAGGCGACCGGCGTCGAACTGTTCGCGCAGATCGGCGAGCTTGCGGGGCGCGGCGTGGCCGATGACGGAAATGAAGCCGGTGGCGCCGATGGACAGCCACGGCAGATTCACGACGTCGTCGCCCGAGTACCAGGCCAAATCCGAATTGGCGATGATGTGCGCCGCCGAGCCGAGGTCGCCCTTGGCGTCCTTCACGGCGGTGATGCGGGGATGCTCCGCGAGACGGAAAAGAGTGTCCGTTTCAATCGGGATGACCGAGCGCGGCGGAATGTCGTACAGGCAGACCTCGAGGTCCGTCGCGTCCGCGACGGCCGTGAAGTGCCGGTAGATGCCTTCCTGGCTCGGCTTCGAGTAATACGGCGTAACCACCAGAAGGGAGTCCGCGCCCGCCTCGGCCGAAACCTTGGCGAGTTCGATGGACGATGCGGTGTCGTTGGTGCCCGCTCCGGCGACCAGCTTGACGGAGTCGCCGAGCTCGGCGCGCACCGCGCGCAGGAGCTCCAGCTTTTCTTCCGTGGTCGTGGTCGGGGACTCGCCGGTGGTGCCGGCGAGAATGAGCGAATCGCACCCGTTGTCGGTCAAATGGCCGGCCAACCGCACGCCTGCATCGACGTCCAGGGCGCCGTCCGCGTCAAACGGGGTCACCATGGCGACGGCGACGGTGCCGAAGGCATCGACGCCTCGGTTCGAAGCGAATCCAGTGGTCATTGTTGAGAGGCTACCTGTTCTATGTCGCTGTACCGGGCATTGCCCCGGCTTATCCTTCAAATGCGTACGGGCTCGACGCGACGACGGAGCCGTCGCGGAGGCGGGATACCTCGAAATCGCCGAATGCCGTGGGTGCCGCCGCCTGCAGTTCGCGCAGACAGGCCACCGCGAGCGCCCGGATTTCCGAATCCGCATGTTCCGTGGCGCGCATTCCTATGAAATGGCGCCACGAACGGTAGTTGCCGGTGACCACGATACGTGTTTCCGTGGCGTTGGGCAGGACCGCGCGCGCCGCCTGGCGCGCCTGTTTGCGCCGCAGCAGGGCGTTGGGCTCGTCGGCCCACTTCTCCTCCAGCGCGTCGAGCAGTTCCTGGTAGGCGAAGCGGGACTGGTCGACGACGCCCTCGAACAGCGCGAGCAGTTCGGGGTCGTCGGCGATGGCCGCCGGCGCGACGACGCGGTTGGCGGTGTCGGGCACGAACCGCTGGGACAGCTGCGAGAAGGAGAAGTGCCGGTGGCGCGTCAGTTCGTGCGAGCACGACCTGGACAGCCCTCGGACGTAAATGGACGCGGAGGCGTGCTCGAACAGGCTGGTGTGCCCGACTTCGAGCACGTGCCGCAGGTATCCCTCGTTCGTGGCGGTGCGCGGGTTGGGCTTGTCCCAGGTTTCGTAGCAGGCGCGGCCGGCGAATTCGATGAGGGCCTCGCCGCCGTCGGCGTCTGTGCCCCAATCGATGTCGACGGGCGGGGTGAACTGCGTGGAGGCGATGAGCTGGGCGCTCAGTTCCACGATCTCGGACATGACCCTTCCTCTACAGGCCGAGGTAGGACTCGAGGCCGATGGTCAGCCCCTCGTGGCCGGCGATCTTGCGCACGCCGACGAGGACGCCCGGCACGAACGACGTGCGGGAGTAGGAGTCCTGCTTGATGGTCAGGGACTGGCCCTCGGTGCCGAAGATGACGGTTTCGTGGGCCACGGCGCCGGTCATGCGCACGGCGTGGACCGGCACGCCCTCGACGTCGGCGCCGCGGGAGCCCTCGAGGGACTGCTCGGTGGCGTCGGGCTGGGCGCCCAGACCCGCTTCACGACGGGCCCGCGCGATGCCTTCGGCGGTGTGGATCGCGGTTCCGGACGGGGCGTCCTTCTTGTGCGGATGATGCATCTCGATGACCTCGGCCGACTCGAAGTAAGGGGCCGCGATCTCGGAGAAGCGCATGGTCAGCACCGCGGAGATGGCGAAGTTCGGGGCGATGAGCACGTTGGAGCGGCGCCCCTCCTCCCCCGCCTCGATCCACGAACGGACCTGGTCGAGGCGCTCCGGGGTGAAGCCGGTGGTGCCGACGACCGCGTGGATGCCGTTGGCCAGGCAGTACTCGAGGTTGCCCATGACGGCGTCGGGCTGGGTGAAGTCGACGATGACTTCGGCCCCGGCCTCGGACAGCGCAGCGAGATCGTCGCCGAAGTCGAGCCCGGCGACGAGATCCAGATCGTCGGCCGCCTCGACGGCCTCGCAGATGGTGGATCCGACCTTGCCCTTGGCGCCGAGCACGCCGACCTTGATGTTGCCCATGTTCTCCTGGCTCTCCCCTCGTCGCGGGCGCGTGCGCGCCCGACCCGTTTCGTCTTGTTCCGTGCACCCACTCTAGGCCCCGTGCGGCGGACTTCGCTCCGACCCGCCGACCGGCATCGTCCGCCCCGGCCCGGGCCGGGGCAACTGGCGTCGCCGATGACATGGGCGTATGTTGATCCGGTTGACCGCGAACGCCGACCTCCGGGTCGGGTTCCCGGTCGGAATCGTTTTCGGGCGCCCCGGACGGACACCACCTCCGCCGCGCTCGGCCACCGCCCGACGACCCGGCATCCCGGGGAAAGGAGTGGCGCATGTCCAGCGCCGAGCCCACCCATTCCGGAACCGCGCAGAAGCCCGGCGCCGGCGACGGGGGCCGCGATGCCCGCACCCCGTACATGGCCATTTACGTTCTGCTGGCGGCCGCGTTCATAGCGATCCTCAACGAGACGATCATGAGCGTCGCCATCCCGGTGATCAAGACCGACCTCGACATCTCCGCGGCCCTGGCCCAGTGGGTCACCACGGCGTTCCTGCTGACGATGGCCGTGGTCATCCCGGTCACGGGTTTCCTCATTTCCAAGCTGACGCTGCGCCAGCTGTTCCTGTTGTCGCAGGGCCTCTTCGTGGCCGGCACCGTCATCGGCGCGCTGGCCCCCGGTTTCGCGCTGGTCATCGTGGGCCGAGTGATCCAGGCGGTGGGCACGGCGGTCCTGCTCCCCCTGCTCATGACCACGGTCCTGCGGCTGGTCCCGGAGAAGAACCGCGGCACGATGATGGGCAACATGTCCATCGTCATCGCCGTGGCCCCGGCGATCGGCCCGACGGTGTCCGGTTTCATTCTCCAGCTCGCGTCGAACAACTGGCACATGCTGTTCTGGACCATGCTGCCCATCGGCGCGGTGGTCCTCGTCGTGGGCACCCTGCTGCTGCCGTCCTTCGGCGAGGGGTCCGACAAGCGCGTAGACGTGCTGTCCGTGCTGCTGTCCGCCGTCGGCTTCGGCGTCACCGTCTACGGCCTGTCCCTGGTGGGCGCCGACGCCGGCGCGATGCTGTGGCTGTCGCTGGGCATCGGCCTGACGTCGCTGGTCCTCTTCGGCTTGCGGCAGATCCGACTGGCCCGCACCGATTCGGCCCTGCTCGACCTCCGGGTCTTCCGGACGAAGAGCTTCTCCATCTCCACCGCGATCCTGTCGATCGGCATGCTGGCCATGTTCGGCGTCATCATCATCCTCCCGCTGTACCTGGCTCTCCGCGGCGTCGAGGTGCTGACCATCGGCCTCATGCTCATGCCCGGCCCGTTGGTGATGGGCCTGATGGGCCCGTTCGTCGGCCGCCTGTACGACAAGTACGGCCCGCGCCCGCTGGTCCCGCCCGGAGCAGTGATGGTGACCCTCGGTGTGCTCGGCCTCGCGTTCATCGGCATGAACACGCCGCTGTGGTGGATCGTCGCATCCCACATCGTTTTGGAGATCGGCTTGGGCCTGCTGTTCACCCCACTGTTCACGTGGGGCCTCGGCGACCTTCCCCAGAAGCTGTACCCCGACGGCTCGGCCGTGGTGAACACCCTGCAGCAGGTGTTCGGCGCGGTGGGCACGGCGGCGTTCGTGGCGATCGCTGCCGCGGCGACGGCGACCATGACGACGTCGGCGACCCCCGCGGTGGACGAAACGATCAACGGCTACCGCATCGCCCTGTGGGTCGGCGTCGCGCTCGGCGTGGTCGTCATCGCCCTGTCCACCCAGGTCAAGCGCACCCGCCCCCGCGTCGAGCTGGCGTAGTCTGCGGGCACGGTCACGCGCCCAACGCCCGCCGCGCCCCCATCCGCGTCTGCCCGAGATCGGAGTTCTCCGCCGCAGCGCAGCCGTGCATGAAGGCGTCGCCGTCCAAGCGCGCCCTCGACTCCGTGCGTCGCAGATGCGGGTAGCGGCGGCGCATCTCTTCCCGCGCCCGCTGCGCGTCGTTCTTCAGCACGAGCGATGCCGACGCCCCGGCACCTCCCCGCGCCTCCCCGTCCTCGTCGGCCCGCTGCGCGGTGCCCCGCTCCTGGGCGGACAACCGGTCGCCGACCACGGTGGCGAAACCCACCATGAACGACCTGCGCCACCGGGCCGTCCGCGCCGCATCCCCCGCCCGCAAGCGGGCGGCGCCGGCGAGCATGTGGGGGCACAGCATCCCGAACAACAGCTGCACGCGCTCAACGTGCCGCGCGGCCCCGATGAGCGTTCCCCGGTCCGCGCCGCGCCCCAACCCGCGCCCGCCGCCCGACCACAGCACGACCTCGCAGTGCAGCGCCCGGGCCAGCGCATTGAGCAGGCCGATCTGCTGCCGCTGATAGGCGCCGGACATGTCCAGATCCACGACCTTCATCTCCGCCCCCGCATCCGTCGGATCGCCCAACTTTGCCGGATCCAACCCGTATTGGGCGATCAGCGCGAACGCCTTGTCGCGGAACACGTCGCCTTCCGGCGTCCCCTCCCGGTCCGCCGCCTGATTGAGCAGCTTGCGCACCTTCTCGCGGACGTCTCCCCGCATCGACCCCATCCGAACCATCCCCCTTCGGCGCGAACCCTCGCCCGCCCCATCGCTCGCGCCCGCCCCGACCCGGGAACAGTCGCACTCGTTTTCGATTCATCCGCGATGCTACGCCATCGAACGGACCTTCGCATGCGGAAGAACCCCGCGTCCTCGAATCGAGGGCGCGGGGCTCCTTTTCCCGTGGAACCGGCATCACCGCCGGTCAGACGATCACACGATCACCCGATCTTCTCGGCGCCGTCGGACGGCACCGCCACGAGAAACTCCGGGGGCCGGAAACCGGCTTCCGCGTATGCGCCGGCGATCGCATCCGCCACGGGCCGCACGTGCCCGGAATCCAGCAGGGCGATGGCGCTGCCGCCGAAACCGCCGCCGGTCATGCGCGCGCCGACCGCACCGTGGGCCATGGCCGTGTCCACCGCCAGGTCCAGCTCGGGGCACGTGACCTCGTAGTCGTCGCGCAGCGAGGCGTGGCTCGCGCACATCGACTCGCCGAATCCGGCCATGTCGCCGGCCTTCAACTGCTCGATCGCCTTCGCGGTGCGCTCGATTTCGGAGACCACGTGGCGCACGCGCTTGACGACGACCCGCTCCCATTCCTCCGCATCCGCGCCATTGGGGACGTTCACCGTCGCCCATTCGGCGGCGGTGGACACGGCGTCGTCGAGCTCGCGGAGCGAACCCACGCCCACGCCCTCCGTCACCGCATCGATGACCCCGCGGCGCGAGGCGTACTGGCCATCGGCGAGGGAATGCGGCGCCTTGGTGTCGATGACCAGGATCGCCAGCCCGTGGGCGGGCAGATCGCAGGGCACCTGGACGGCGGAATCGTCGGCGTAGTCGATGGCCAGGGCGTTGCCCTCTTGCCCGAAGAGCGAGATCCTCTGGTCAAGGCCGCCGGTCGAGGCTCCCACGACGTCGTTCTCCGCGCGGATGCACGCGGCGACGAGGCCCGCGCGGACGTCGAAGCCGCGCTCGTCGGCGGGATCGCCGATGGGGCCGACCGTGAGCTCGTGGGCGGCCAACGCCGCCGAGCACTCCAGCGCGGCCGAACTGGACAGGCCGCCGCCGATCGGGACGTCGGAGGTCACGGCGATGTCGAACCCGCCGAGATCCTTCGGCAAGAGACCGGCCTCCTGCTGCGCCCAGATCGAGCCGACGATATATCCGGTCCAGTTCCGCGGCTTGCCCGGCCCGACCTCGTCGACGCCGATCTCCACGATCCGCGGATCATCCCCGCCCATCGAGGACACCAGGCGGTACTTGCCGTCCTCGCGCGGGGAGACCGCGACCCACGTGCGTTGCGACAGCGCAAACGGCAGGCAGATTCCGCCCGCGTAGTCGACGTGCTCGCCGATGAGGTTCACGCGGCCGGGTGCGGCCCACACGCCCGCGGGCGCGGAGTCGAACGCCTTCGTGAACAAGGCGGTGGCATCGGCGGCACCGGTGGCGTCGTCGCGCGTCGGCGACCACGTCGCCCCTCCGACCTCGCGGAACCGGTCCGCGATGCGTTCCGGGGTGGTGTCCGAAATCCACGCGCCCTGGCCCGATTCGGAGCCGGCCAGGAACTTCATTCGGCCGGGCGACCGCATCATCGAGTACAGCTGCAGGTGCAGTCGGCCGTGCTCGCGGTCATCTCCCACCGGCGCCTGATTCCACGACGCGATGTACGGGGTGCGCTCGACGCCCTCGAAGAACCGGTCCATGCGACCCAGCAGATCAAGGTACATGCGGGTCAGCTCATCCTTCTCGTCATCGGTGAGCGCCGCGAAATCCGGCACGTCCCGATTGGCCATGAGCATGACCTCCACCGGCCACTTCGCCGCCGCGGGCACGAACGCCGTGAAGTGCTCGCCTTCGGCCACGATCCTCCTGCCGGAACGCTTCTCGGCGGCCAGGAGGTCGTCGAAAAGCGAACGGCCGGTCTCGGCGCGATGCCTCCTGCTCTGCTCCGCGATCGCCGACGCGCGGGCCGGCAGATACGGGTACGAGTAGATCTGGCCGTGCGGATGCTGCAGCGTGACGCCGATTTCCTTGCCGCGGTTCTCGAACGGGAACACCAGGCGCACGCCGTCGATCTCCGACAACTCGCGCGTGCGGTGCGCCCACGCCTCCACCACCGTGCGCGCGCGGCGATACGGCAGATCGCGGAAGTTCGACGTGACGTCCGGGGTGAAGCAGACGACCTCACAGCGGGCCAGGGCCGGGCGGCGCGGGAACAGCTCCTCGCCGTCGACCTCGGCCGCGAAGTCCTCCGGGACCTCCATGTGCATGGACAGCGACGGGAAGCGGTTCTCGAAGACCACGACGTCGTAGTCGTCGGCCGGGATCTCCGTCGGGAGCTCCCCCGGCTTGGTCGGGGCCAGCGGGTTCTCGTTCGCCGGCGGCATGAACGTGCGGTTCATGCGGTGGGCGGCGTAGACGTTCCATTCCCCGGTTAGCGGATCGCGGCGCAGCTCGGACTCCGTCACCGCCTCCGGCAGCCGGCGTTCGTCGACGGTCGTGCGGGTGCTGCGGCCTTCCACGTAGTCGGGCTCATCGTCGAAGTAGATGAGCTCGCGGCCGTCGGCCAGGGTCATCCGCGTGGTGGCGAAGGGGTGGGCGGTCATGGCGGGCTACGCCTCCTTCACGGCATCGGGATGATGCGGGTTGTGGTGCGGCAGATCATCCGGGGTCTCCGAGTCGACCGGCACGATGATCGGGCGGACCTTCGCCCAGATCAAGAACACCGCGGCGGCGATGACCAGCGCCAGGCCGGTCCACGTGTTGTAGACGGCGTCCTTGGGCAGGCCCGTGTCGGGGTTCATGCCCGGGTCGAGGAAGAACGCCGAGAGGAGCAGGACGATGCCGTAGATGCCCAGCAGGGCGCCGATGATGTTCCGTACGTCGAAGGCGCCTGCGGCCTTCTTCTTGGGGGTTGCGTTGGTCATGTCGGTCACTCCTAGGCGAACACGATGTTGAGGACGATGACCATGGCCATGCACAGGATGCCCAGGGGCACGGTGCGCTGGTACCACGGCAGGGTTGCTTCGTTGGCGTCCGTGAGGTTCTCCTTCGGCGTCACGGACTTGACGAATCCGACGAGCTCATGGTCGGGCTTCGGCTTCGTGACCAGCGAGACCACGATGGAGAAAGCGATGTCCACCACGAAGGCGACGGACGCTGCGACGAACGCGGTGCCCTGGCCCGGCAGGTTGAACACGGCGGCCTCCGCGCCGGTGAAGGTGGACACGTACCAGTAGGCGATGGCGGACAGGGTGCCCAGCACCAGGCCGACCCAACCCGCGGTCGGGGTCATGCGCTTCCAGAACATGCCGAGGATGAAGGTCGCGAACAGCGGGGCGTTGAAGAAGCCGAACAGCGTCTGCAGGTAGTCCATGACGTTGCCGAAGTTGTTGGCGATCAGCGCGGTGAACACGGCGATGACGGCGGCGGCGACGGTCGCCCAGCGGCCGAACTTCAGGTAGAAGTCGTCTTCCCGGTCCTTGATGATGTACGCCTGGCAGATGTCGTAGCTGATGACCGTGTTGAAGGCGGATATGTTGGCCGCCATGCCGGCCATGAAGGCGGCCAGCAGTCCGGCGATGGCGACGCCGAGCAGGCCGTTGGGCAGCAGGTCGCGCATCAGATAGAGGATCGCGTCGTTGGGCGCGGCGGACTGGTTCATGATCGGCGTGACGGTCGCCGCGGCGATCATGCCGGGGATGACCACGATGAACGGGACGAACATCTTGGGGAACGCGCCGATGATCGGGGTCTTGCGGGCCGCGGACATTGAGTCGGCGGCCATCGAGCGCTGGACCTCGACGAAGTTGGTGGTCCAGTAGCCGAAGGACAGCACGAAGCCGAGGCCGAAGGTGAGGCCGATGACGGAGACGATCGGGTTGTCGAAGCCGGAGATGTCGGTGCCGGGCCAGGTGTGGAAGTGCGACTCCGCGGCGAGCGAGGCCTTCAGGCCGCTCCAGCCGCCGACGTTGTGCAGGCCGATGAGCGTCAACGGCAGCAGCGCGGCGATGATGACGAAGAACTGCAGCACCTCGTTGTAGATGGCCGCGGACAGGCCGCCGAGGGTGATGTAGGACAGCACGATGACGGCGGCGACGATGAGGGTCACCCACAGCGGCCAACCGAGCAGCGAGTTGACCACCTTGGCCAGCAGGAGCAGGTTGATGCCCGCGATGAGCAGCTGCGCGACCGCGAAGGACAGCGCGTTGACCAGGTGGGCGCCGGGGCCGAAGCGCCGCAGCATGAACTCCGGCACGGAGCGGACCTTCGAGCCGTAGTAGAAGGGCATCATCACGATGCCGAGGAAGACCATGGCGGGGATCGCGCCGATCCAGAAGTAGTGCATGGTCTGGAAGCCGTACTGCACGCCGTTGGCGGACATGCCGACGATTTCGACGGCGCCGAGGTTGGCGGAGATGAACGCCAGGCCCGTCACCCACGCCGGCAGCGAGCGGCCGGAGAGGAAGAAGTCGATGGAAGAGGACACCTTGGACCGTGCGGCCCAGCCGATGCCCAGAACGAATGCGAAGTAGAGGGCGACGAGCGAATAATCTACCCAGCTCGCGTCCAGCCGGAGTGCGGCCTCAGCCTGAATCACGGCATTCTCCTGGTTCTGTGGTGATCGTGTGATTGATGGAAGTACGTGTGGCTTTTCGCTTGACGACGGTCCGCGCGCTACCGCGCCACCGTGCCCGCGAAGCGGATGCCCATGGACAGTTCGACCGATTCGCCCGCGCCGATCCGGATGAGATCGCGCCCCGACCTGAGTGCGTCGGGCGGGCAGGTCATGGGTTCGACCGCCAGCGCCCTTCCCACGCGGGGGAAGCCCTCGCGGCGGGCGGGGTCGGCGGTGAAGATCTGGAACCATCCGAAGGCCTCGTCGGCCCACATTTCGACGCCGTCGCCGTCGGGGCCGACGAGCCGGGCCCGCGCGGGTCGCCCGGCGGACTCGCCCGCGGCGGCGCCGTCGTCAAGCGAAGTCGACGGAGCCGGAGCCGATGCCGGAGCAGGCGAGGCGAAGCAATGGTCGAGCCAGAGGCCCGAGGTCAGGACCCCGTCCGACAGCCCGGGCACGACGGCGTCCGCGGGGACGTCGGGGCCGGCGGGGAGATTCCGCACGGGCTCCAGCGGGAGGTTGCGCTCGACGTCGACGGACAGGACGCAATCGGCCAGGTCCGCGCCGGCGGCGCTGAGGTACGGGTGGAACCCGAACCCGAAGGGGCACGCGGAGGCGCCCAGGTTCTCGGCGGTCACGTCGGCGCGCAGGCCGGCGTCGGCGTCGACGCTCCAGCGCACCGTGAAGCGCATCGGCCAATTCCAGCCCGGCTGCGGGCCCGGCTCGATGGACAGGACCACGTGGTCCTCGCCGGCCTCGACGAAATCCCAGGCGCAGTTGGCCACGAAGCCGTGGATCGCGTTGGAGCGCCCCGGCTCGGTGATCTGCATGCGGTGGACGACGCCCTCATGGATGAACACGCCGTCGGCGACGCGGTTCGGCCACGGCGCCAGCAGCGTGGCGGCGCTCAGCGGCGGGAACTCGCCGCGCGGGTAATCGACGAGGAGCGGACGGCCGGCGTACTCGAGGGACCGGGGGCCGCCGCCGAACGCGGAAATGTCGGCGCGGTACTCCCCCGCCGAGATCTCGATGAACGGATGGTCGTGGCGGGGGCGCTCCAGCGCTTCCCCTGGTCCGGTCGTGGTCATCGTGACGCTCCTGCGACGAGTGCTTCGGGTGTGACCCCTTTGACACGAAGCATAGCATCGTAATGTCAGCACTGGTCATAACCGGTCTGTCTTTTCGGACACACCTGGGAACACTTGCTCGGTTCAGCAAGTTCCGGAAAAGATCCACTCCCACGATGAGGACAAT
The DNA here is from genome assembly GCF_012837295.1 of Corynebacterium sp. Classification (GTDB taxonomy): domain Bacteria; phylum Actinomycetota; class Actinomycetes; order Mycobacteriales; family Mycobacteriaceae; genus Corynebacterium. The sequence continues at coordinate 20,285 of NZ_DURI01000331.1, forward strand.
CGCAGGTGACCCGGCCGGACATCCCCCACCCTGACACGCGAAACGGGCCCCGCACCGTGAAAATCACGATGCGGGGCCCGTCGGAAGGACCGCGGTCTGCGCGGTCCGAGACAACCATCCCCGACGCCGGAGACGAACTCCGGGAGTGTCGGGATCGGTATGGTCCCGGCTTCTACTCCTGGACCGGGACCAGCGAGATCTTGCCGCGGTTGTCGATGTCCGCGATCTCGACCTGCAGCTTGTCGCCCACGTTGACGACGTCCTCGACCTTGTCGATGCGCTTGCCGTCGCCGAGCTTGGAGATGTGCACCAGGCCATCGCGGCCCGGGACCAGGGACACGAACGCGCCGAAGGCGGTGGTCTTGACCACGGTGCCCAGGTAGCGCTCGCCGACCTTCGGCAGCTGCGGGTTGGCGATGGCGTTGATCTTCTCGATCGCGGCGTCGGCGGCCTCGCCGGAGGTGGCGGACACGAAGATCGTGCCGTCGTCCTCGATGGAGATGTTCGCGCCGGTCTCCTCGGTGATGCCGTTGATGACCTTGCCCTTGGGGCCGATAACCTCGCCGATCTTCGACTGCGGCACGGTGATCGTGGTGATCTTCGGGGCGAAGGGGCTCATCTCGTCCGGCTCGTCGATGGCCTCGGCCATGACCTCCAGGATGGTCAGGCGCGCGTCGCGGGCCTGCTCCAGCGCGTCGGCCAGCACCTTCGACGGGATGCCGTCGAGCTTGGTGTCCAGCTGCAGCGCGGTGATGAACTCGGACGTGCCGGCGACCTTGAAGTCCATGTCGCCGAAGGCGTCCTCGGCGCCGAGGATGTCGGTCAGCGCGACGTAGCGGGTGTCGCCGTCGACCTCGCCGGACACCAGGCCCATGGCGATGCCCGCGACCGGGGCGCGCAGCGGCACGCCGGCGTTGTACAGCGACAGGGTCGAGGCGCACACGGAGCCCATCGACGTCGAGCCGTTGGAGCCCAGCGCCTCGGAGACCTGGCGGATCGTGTACGGGAACTGCTCGCGCGACGGCAGCACCGGCACGATGGCGCGCTCGGCGAGGGCGCCGTGGCCGATCTCGCGGCGCTTCGGCGAACCGACGCGGCCGGTCTCGCCGGTGGAGTACGGCGGGAAGTTGTAGTGGTGGAAGTAGCGCTTCGAGGACACCGGGCCCAGCGAATCGATCTGCTGCTCCATCTTCAGCATGTCCAGCGTGGTGACGCCCAGGATCTGGGTCTCGCCGCGCTCGAACAGGGCGGAGCCGTGGGCCCGCGGGATCAGCTCGATCTCGACGCCCAGATCGCGGATCGCGTCGGTGGCGCGGCCATCGATGCGGAAGCCGTCGGTGAGGATCATGTCGCGCACGATCGACTTCATCAGGCCGTTGTACGCGGCGGCGATCTCCTTGCCACGCTCCGGGAACTGCGGCTCGAGGGCGGCGACGACCTCGTCCATGAAGGCGTTGGTGGCGTCGTCGCGGTCCTGCTTCGACGGCGTCTTCAGCAGCTCCGGCAGCTTCTTCGCGGCCTCGGACTCGACGGCGGCGTAGACGTCGTCGTTGTAGGCCGGGAACAGCGGGAACTCGCGGACGTCCTGGGCGGCCTCGCCGGCCAGGGACTGCTGCGCGCGGCACAGCTCGGCGATGAAGGGCTTGGCGGCCTCGAGGCCCTGCGCGACGACGGACTCCGTCGGCGCCGGACGGCCCTGGGCGACCAGGTCGGCGACGTGCTCGGTGGCGCCGGCCTCGACCATCATGATGGCCACGTTGTCCGCGGAGGCCTTGGCCTTGCGGGACTTGCCGCGGCCCTTGGCGGCGTTGTCGTCGGCCAGGCGGCCGGCGACGACGATCTCGAACAGCGCCTGCTCGTGCTGCTCGACGGTCGGGAACGCGACCCACGCGCCCTTCGGGTGGGCGTCGTCGGCGACCAGCGCCATGCGGACGGCGCCGACCGGGCCGGAGACCGGCAGGCCGGAAAGCTGGGTGGCGGCGGAGGCGGCGTTGATGGCCACCACGTCGTACATGTCCTTCGGGTCGAGGGACATGATGGTGATGATGATCTGGACCTCGTTGCGCAGGCCCTTCACGAACGTCGGGCGCAGCGGACGGTCGATCAGGCGGCAGGCCAGGATGGCGTCCTGGCCGGGGCGGCCCTCGCGGCGGAAGAACGAGCCGGGGATGCGGCCCGCGGCGTACATGCGCTCCTCGACGTCCACCGTCAGCGGGAAGAAGTCGAAGCCCTCGCGGGGGTTGTTGGACGCGCACGTCGTGGCGAGCATCATGGTCTCGTCATCGAGGTACGCGGTGACGGCGCCGTCGGCCTGTCGGGCCAGCTGGCCGGTCTCGAAGCGGATTTCGCGGGTGCCGAAGTCGCCGTTGTCGATGACAGCGACGGCCTCCACGATGTCGTCGTAGCCGTTGTCGTCGTAGTCGTACTGAGTGTCGGTCATGCGGGGAAAAACCACGTCTTTCGTTTGGTGTGCCCCCAGGGCGATCGTCGGTGCCGCCCTATTGTGTTCATCTCGGGGCATCGCGGAGACTCTACCACGGTGAACGCGAGAAAGCCCGCGGCAACCAGGGTGATCCTGGTCGCTGCGGGCTTTCCGTGCCGTCGCAAAGCGACGGCCGAAGCTCGTGCGAGGCTCTTAGCGGCGGAGGCCGAGGCGCTCGATGAGGTTACGGTAACGCTGGACGTCGTTGTCGGCCAGGTACTTGAGCAGACCCTTGCGACGACCGACGAGCAGCAGCAGGCCGCGGCGCGAGTGGTGGTCGTGCTTGTGGAACTTCAGGTGCTCCGTGAGCTGGCGGATGCGGGTGGTCAGCAGCGCGACCTGGGCCTCCGGCGAACCGGTGTCGGTCTCGTGCAGGCCGAACTCCTTGAGGACGTCGGCCTTCTCCTGGGTCGAAAGCGCCATGGGGCGTCTCCTTCGTGTCGATGGTTGTTTCAGTCCACTCGATGGCCCCGGTGCGACCGGCGGCGCGGCGACTGTTCGTGGACCACAGTCACGGCCAAGCGGCCAGGTTACCAGCAGCGGGGCCGGCAAACCTAATCGCGCCCCTGCTCCACGCCGAGGATGGCGCGGGTCTCGGCGACGTCGAGGTTCATGCGCTCGATGAGCGGGTCGATGCCGTCGAACTTCTCCATCCCGCGGATGCGGCCGACGAAGTCGATGGAGCCGGTGAGCCCGTAGAGGTCGGCGGACCGGTCGAGGATGAACGCTTCGACGGTGCGGGCGGTGTCCCCGAAGGTGACGTTGGTGCCCACCGACACGGCGGCGGGGTACGCGCGGCCGAGCTCGATGTCGCCGTCGGCGTCAACGTCGGTGCGCTCCGGCCCCTCGCTCGCGGTGAACCACGCCGCATAGACGCCGTCGGCCGGCACGGCCAGGCCGGGGGCGACGTCGATGTTGGCGGTCGGGAAGCCCAGCTGAGCACCGCCGCGCCCCTGGCCGTGGATGACCTCGCCGGTCACGCGATGCGGCCGGCCGAGGCAGTCGGCGGCCGCGGCGACGTTGCCCTCGGCGAGATGGCCGCGCACGCGGGTCGAGGACACGCGGTCTCCGCCCTCGGCGAGCAGCTCGACGATCTCCACCTCGATGCCGTGCGCGGCGCCCTGCCCGGGCAGCGTCTCCGTGGTGCCCGCCGCCTTGTGGCCGTAGGTGAAGTTCTCCCCCACCATCACGGCCTTGGCGTGCAGCGTCCCGGCGAGGATGTCGCCGACGAAATCCTCGGGCGACATCGCCGCGAGCTCGCGGTCGAAGCGCAACACGAGCATGGCGTCGATGCCGATCTCCTCCGCCAGCTCGGCGCGCCGCGGCCACGTGGCCAGCGTCGCCGGCGCCTTCTCCGGGGCGAACACGGCGATGGGGTGCGGGTCGAAGGTCACCAGCACCGCGGGCACGCCGAGTTCGCGCGCCCGCTCCACCGCGCGGCCGATGAGCCGCCGGTGGCCGAGATGGATGCCGTCGAAGACGCCGATCGTCACGACGGTGTCGCCGAGCTCGGCGGGTACCTGTTCAATCCCGTGCCAGATGTCCACGCGCCAACCCTACGACACGCCGCCGCCCGCGCGCCGAATAGGATGCCCCACATGAACGCATCCGGGAACGCCAACGCAGCGACCGCCGATCCGCTCGCCGATTCGGGGTTGGTCGTGGTGGACAAGCCGGCGGGGATGACCAGCCACGACGTCGTCGGCAAGCTGCGGCGCATTTTCGGGACGCGCCGCGTGGGCCATTCGGGGACGCTGGATCCGATGGCGACGGGCGTGCTGGTGCTGGGCGTCAACCGCGGCACGCGCTTCCTGCCGCACGTCCACGCCGACGCGAAGTCGTACGACGCGACGATCCGCCTCGGCTCCTCCACGGTCACCGACGACGCGGAGGGCGAGGTCCTGGCCACGGCCGCGCCCGAGCAGATCGCGACGATCGCCGACGAGGCGATCATGGCGGGCGTCGCGGCTCTGACCGGCGACATCATGCAGCGCCCCGCGTCGGTGTCCGCGGTGAAGATCGACGGGGTCCGCGCCCACGAGCGCATGCGCCGCGGAGAGGACGTCGTGCTCCCCGAGCGCCCGGTCACGGTCTCGCTTTTCGACGTCCACGCGATCCGTCGTCAAGCGGAATTCATCGATCTCGACGTGAGCGTGGATTGCTCGGCGGGCACGTTCATCAGGTCCCTGGCCAGGGACTTGGGGGCGAGCCTGGGAGTGGGCGGCCACATCACGGCGCTGCGGCGCACCGCGGCGGGCCCGTTCCGCATCGGCGGCGCGAAAACGCTGGAGGAACTCGAGGCCCATCCGGAGCCGACGATGACCCTCGACGAGGCGTGCCTGGCGTGCTTCCCCGTCCGCGACGTCACCGCCGACGAGGGCGTGGCGCTGTCGCAGGGCAAGTGGCTCGAGCCGGTCGGGATGGCCGGCGTGCAGGCCGCGCGGACCCCGGATGGGCGCGTCGTCGCGCTGATCACCGAGTCCGGCAAGCGCGCGAAGACGGTGTTCGTCGCCCGGCCGTCGACGATGTAGGGCGGAGAACTACCGCACGATCGCCGTGGCGATGACGTACCCGTTCTCCACGGTCCAGTGGCCCTCGATGAAGTGCACCGGGGTGGGGCGCACGAGGATGTAGGACACGAAGGTGCCGTCGGGGCGCAGGTCGATGTCGGCGTCCTCGAAACCGAGCCAGCGGCCCGTCAGCGGGTACCACGCCTTGTACGTGGCCTCCTTCGCGCAGAAGAGCAGGCGGTCGGTGCACTCCAGGCCGGTGGCGCCGATGGTGGCCAGTTCGCGGGGGCTGGCGATGGAGCCCAGCACGCCCTCGGGCAGCGGCTCGGCGATCTCCGCGTCGACGCCGATGGACTGCACCAGCAAGCGCGGGGCGACGACGGCGGCGCGGAACCCGCGGGTGTGGGTCATGGAACCGGTGATCTGGTTGGGCCACAGCGGCATGCCGCGCTCGCCGCGCAGGATCGGGCGCGCCGACGGGCGGCCCGTGAGTTCCTCGATGGCCCGGTGAGCGCACCAGCGGGCGTCGCCGAATTCGGCCTTCCGCGCATCGACGGCGCCGGCGACGAGATTGCGTTCCGCCGGGTCGAGCGCATGGTAATGGTCCAGGCTGTCACCGGTCGTCCACATCTGATGGAACGAGGCGTGAGCCGGGAGCATGGCCTTCGTGAGCACCGTCATCGAACCTCCATAACAGGGTAGGGCCACGTCCGGTCGCCTTCCCGCGGTTGCCATTCCCTGGGGTAGCCCAGGGAGACTTCCGTGTGCGGCACGCCGTCGACGACGGTGGTGCCGGGGATGTGCAGGTGCCCGTAGATGACGTGGCGGGCCTGGTACCGCGTGCCCCAGTCCTGCGTGTGCCGGGTGCCGGCCCACATGGACAATTCCGGGTAGTACACCGCGGCCAGCGGTTCCCGGGCGAGCGGCCAGTGGTTGACCAGGATCGTCGGCCCGTCGACGCGGGCGAGCCTGCGCACGGTGTACGCGAGGCGGCGCCGGCACCACAGCACCGGGTCGACGAAGGGGCGGATGGCGAACTCGTCGGTCATGACGACCTGGCTGGCGTTCGCCATTTCCAGCGCCTCGCCGATGGTCGTGCCGGCCGGGCGCCAGGAATAGTCGTACAGGGTGAACAGCGGGCAGATGGTCACGCCGCCGAACTCCGGGTACGGGTCCTCGGGCGTGAGCACGCCGAGGCGGCGGCAACCGTCGACGAGCTGCGCGTAGCGGTCCTCGCCCACGTGGGCGTCGGCGCCGCGGCAGAACAGTTCGTGGTTGCCGGGGACCCAGATCACCTGCGCCCAGCGGCGCGACAATTCGCCGAGGGTCTTGAGCACCAGCTCCGGCCGTTCGGCGACGTCGCCGGCGACGATGAGCCAGTCCGCGGGATTGCGCGGTTCCAGGTTCTCGATCACCGCCTTGTTCGCCTTGACGGCCACGTGGAGATCGGAAATCGCCCACAGGGTGGTCGACGTTGCGTCGTCGTCCGCCATAGGCGCCTCCTGTGATGTCTGGCGATGTCTCGCCGGTGATCGTGCGGTGATCCGTGAAGTCGGGTCTGGCCGGTATATCGTCGCCGATCACGGAATCGTAACGGATCGGCGGCGATTCACGGCAAGATTTTCGGCAAACCTGACTCTCAGGCAACTTTAGTCACAGTTGACCCATCGTCAACAATTTTGGGGTGACAAATGATCAGTCCTCCCCCGCCGCCTCCGTCCACTTCGGACCCCGGTAGCGCACCGCGACGAAGATGAGCCGCAGCACCATGAAGGCGAGCAGACCCGACCACACGCCGGTGAGCCCCCAGCCCATCGCCAGGGTCAGCCACACCGGCGGCAGGAAGCCGAGGACGACCGCCGTGATCGTCGCATTGCGCAGGAATGCCGCATCCCCCGCGCCGAGCAGCACGCCGTCGATGGCGAACACCACGCCGCCGACGGGAATCATGGCGACGAGAATCCACCACGGCCCCTCGGCGATGGCGGCGAGCACGCCGTCGGCATTGGTGAACGCGCGCGGCAGCAGCGAATCGAGCACCGCGAACACGCCCGCGAGCACCCCGGCGAAGACCGTCGACCAGGCGATCACCCGCCGCGCAGTGAACCGCGCCGCCGCCACCGACCCCACGCCCAGCGCCGCGCCGACCAGCGTCTGCGCCGCGATCGCCAGCGAATCGAGCACAAGCGAAAGCAGATTCCACAGCTGCAGCAGAATTTGGTGGCCCCCGAGCGAAAACGCGCCCAACCGCCCCGCCACGCCCGCCGCCGACAGGAACGCCACCTGGAACGCGAGCGAACGCAGGATCAGGTCCCGTCCCAGCACCAGCTGCCGCTTGATCAGCATCCAGCTCGGGCGCTTGTCGACGTCCCGGTCAGTGGCCGAGTCGACGAGCCGCCGGATGAAGAAGACCGCCGTCAGCGTCTCGCCCGCGATCATGGCCCAGGCCGAACCGTTCAGCCCCAGCCAACCGACCAAGGGCACGATGATCAGCGCAGCCGGGCCAAGGCCGCCGACGACGTAGAGGAACGGGCGCCGCGTGTCCTGCACTCCGCGCATCCAGCCGTTGCCGGCCTGGGATATGAGCGTGAGCGGGATTCCGAACGCCGCGATGCGCAGCCACCCGGCGGCGGCCCCCGCGACGTCCGGGTCGGGGGCGAGCAGCCGCGTGATGCCGCCCGCGAATATCTGGACCAGCGCGAAAAGCAGGGCGCCCACGAAGACGGCGACCCACGTCGCCTGCACTCCTTCGGTCACCGCACCCTTGACGTCGCCACGCCCGAAGGCCCGCGACGCCCGCGCGGTGGTGCCGTAGGCGAGGAAGGTCAGCTGCGCGGTGAGCATGGAGAAGACCGTCGCGCCTGCTGCCAGCGCCGCCAATTCGACGGCCCCGAGGCGGCCGACGACGGCGGTGTCCAGCAGCAGATACAGCGGCGGCGCCGCCAACACCCCGAGGGCGGGCAGCGCCAGGCCGAGGATCCGGCCCGCGGTGACGGGCCGGTCCACGTTGGTGCTCACGTCAGGCGCCGGCCTTCCCGATGGTCGCGGCCGCAGCCTCCGACGCGCCGATGAGTGCGCCGAGAACGCCGTCGCGGTCACCCGCGTAGCTGTAGCCGGCGGCGCGGAGGTGGCCGCCGCCGCCCATGAATCCGGCGACCGCCGCGGCGTCGATGTGCTCGGTCGAGCGCAGCGACACCGTCCAGTACCCGGGCTCGTACTCCTTGAACACGGCGGCGACGTCGCCGCCCTTCGTCGTGCGCACGACGTCGACGACCGCCTCCACTTCGTCGTGGCCGACGTCGGCCATGTCCTCGTTGGAAATGGTCACGTGCACCAGGCCGGCGCCGTCGGCCCAACCCGGGACTCGCCCGGCGGTGGCCATCACCCGGCCCAGGAAGGGCAGGTATTCGAATGGGTGGCCCTCGAGCAGCTGCGCGCCGATGGTCCGCGGGTCCAGCCCCTTGTTCAGCAGCCGCGCCGCTGCGGTGTGCATGCGCGATCGGCCGAACTGGAAGGACACCGTGTCGGTGAGCAGGCCCGCGTACAGCGCATGCGCCATGTCGCGGGTGAGCTTGATGCCCCAGACCTCGAAGAAGTCCAGGAGCACCATCGTCGAGGACTCGGACTCCTCGTCGACCATGTTCACCGTGCCGTAGCGGGTGTTCGAATCATGGTGGTCGACGACGATGAGCCGGCGCGACCCCAGCATCCGCTCGCGCAGGTTGCCCAGGCGCTCGGGGCTCGCGCAGTCGACGGAGACCCACGTGTCGACGGTCTCGGGGATGTCGCCTGGGGCGACGAAGAACTCCCAGCCCGGGATGGTCAGCAGCGACTTCGCGGGCAACTCGTCGTTGCCGTAGGAGGCCACCGCGCGGATGCCGCGCTGCCGGAGCGCCATCACCATCGCCGAGGCCGCGCCGATCGCGTCGGCGTCGGGATGGATGTGGCACACCACGGCCACGAATTCCGCGTCGGCCAGCATGTCCATCGAGTCCTGGATCGGACCCGACATCCGCCGGCTGATCGACTGCGACAGCTGGTGCGCCGCCTGCTCCGCCGGCCCCACGTCAGGCGTCCGGCTCGTCGTCGTGGCGGTACGGATCCGATTCGCCCGCGGGGGCGGCGCCTTCGCGCAGCTTGGCCAGCTCGGCGTCGCGTTCGCGGGTCTTGGCCAGCAGCTCCTCCATGTGGGCGGAGGCCTCCGGCACGGTGTCGACCTCGAACGCCAGCGTCGGCGTGTAGCGCACGCCGAGCGAGCGCCCGACGAGCGAGCGCAGCTGGCCTCGGGCGCGGTGCAGCGCCTCGGCGGCGGCCTCCCAGTCGGGATCCTCCTCGATCGTGCGGCCGCGGACGGTGTAGAACACGGTCGCGTCGTGCAGGTCGCCGGTGACCCGGCAGTCGGTGATGGTCACCAGTTCGAGGCGGCGGTCCTTGACCTCGCGTTCGATCGCGGCGGCGACGACCTCCTGGATTCGCTTGGCCATGCGGCGTGCGCGTGCGGGATCGGCCATCTCGATCTTCTCCTCTGGTCGGGGACTGTTCTGCGGCGCCGAACGCGAAGGGCTCGGCGCCGACGTTGTTGCCGGGCGGCGAGGTGATCGCGCCCGAACTCCGGCCACCCAGGATAGCCGCTTCCCCGGCGGCTTCGCGCCCGGCCCGCCCGATTGGGCGGGGTTGCGCACTCGCCCTCGGCGAACGGCCTGCGGCCCCCGCTTTCCGACGGCCCGCGCCCACGCCATTCCCCCGCGACGACGTAGCCGGCCCTTTCTTGCCGAGGCCTATCCGCCCCGCGCCCCACCACGAGTGGCCTTCATGGGCCACCGGCGCCGTAGTCCCCGGCGTCGCGAGGGTTCTCGTGCCATGGAGATGTCAACGCCACGTCGCCATCCGCGTTTGCCCAGGTCGCCGAAATCGATGGCATCTCCTTGGCACGAGCAGACCCGACGAAGTTCGCTTTCCGACGGCCCGCGCCCACGCCATTCCCCCGCGACGACGAAGCCGGCCCCCGCGCCGAATGGCGTGGGGGCCGGCCGTCGTAAAGCGAAGTGCCGTGAGGCACCGATCGCGGTACGATCCGCGGACTAGTCGCGCGGGACCTCGACCATCTCGTAGGCCTCGATGATGTCGTCGACCTGGATGTCCGGGTAGGACAGCACCATGCCGCACTCGTAACCGGCCGACACCTCGGTGGCGTCGTCCTTCTCGCGGCGCAGCGAGGTGATCGTCGCCTGCTCCGCGATGACGTTGCCGTCGCGGATGAGGCGGACCTTCGCGTTGCGGCGCATCTTGCCCGACTCCACCATGCAACCGGCGATGAGGCCGATGGCGGACGCCTTGAAGATGGCGCGGATCTCGGCGCGGCCGATCTCCCGCTCCTCGTAGATGGGCTTGAGCATGCCCTTGAGCGCCTGCTCCACCTCTTCGATCGCCTTGTAGATGACCGTGTAGTAACGGATGTCGACGCCCGCGGCGTTGGCGGCCTCGGTCGCCTTGCCCTCGGAACGGACGTTGAAGCCGATGATCACGGCATCCGACGCCTCGGCCAGCGTGACGTTCGTCTGCGTGACGGCGCCGACGCCGCGGTCGATGATGTTGAGCTGGACTTCGTCGTCCATCTCGATCTTCAGCAGCGCCTCTTCCAGCGCCTCGACCGTACCGGCATTGTCGCCCTTCAGGATGAGGTTGAGGGAGTTGGTCTCCTTCATGAACTCGTCCAGGTTCTCCAGGGAGACGCGGCGGCGGTTGCGGGCCTGCAGCGCGTTGCGGCGGCGGGCGTCACGACGATCCGCGATCTGACGAGCAGTGCGGTCCTCGTCCACGACCAGCAGGTTGTCGCCGGCACCACAGACCGACGTCAGACCCTGGACCTGCACCGGACGGGACGGGCCCGCCTCGGTGACGTCCTTGCCGTACTCGTCGACCATGCGACGCACGCGACCGTAGGCGTCGCCGACCACGATCGAGTCGCCGACGCGCAACGTGCCGCGCTGGACGATGACGGTGGCCACCGGGCCACGGCCACGGTCCAGGTGCGCCTCGATGGCGATGCCCTGGGCGTCCATGTCCGGGTTGGCGCGCAGATCGAGCGCCGCGTCGGCGGTCAGGAGGACGGCCTCCAGCAGCGACTCGATGTTCTCGTTCTGCTTTGCGGAGATGTCGACGAACATGGTGTCGCCGCCCCACTCCTCGTCGGTGAGACCGTACTCGGTGAGCTGACCGCGGATCTTCTGCGGATCGGCGCCCTCCTTGTCGATCTTGTTGACCGCCACGACGATCGGCACGCCGGCCGCCTTCGCGTGGTTGATGGCCTCCACCGTCTGCGGCATGACGCCGTCGTCAGCGGCGACGACCAGGATCGCGACGTCGGTGGCCTGGGCACCGCGGGCACGCATGGCGGTGAACGCCTCGTGGCCCGGGGTATCCAGGAACGTGACCTTGCGCTCGTGGTCCTCGAACATGACCGGCACCTGGTAGGCGCCGATGTGCTGCGTGATGCCGCCGGCCTCGTCGCCGCCCACGTTCGCCTTGCGGATCGTGTCCAGCAGGCGGGTCTTGCCGTGGTCGACGTGGCCCATGACGGTGACCACCGGCGGACGGATCATCAGATCGTCCTCGTCGCCCTCGTCCTCGCCGAACTGCAGGTCGAAGGACTCGAGGAGCTCGCGGTCCTCGTCCTCCGGGGAGACGACCTGGACCTTGTAGTCCATCTCGTCGCCCAGCAGCTGCAGGGTCTCGTCGCTCACCGAGGCGGTCGCGGTGACCATCTCGCCGAGGTTGAACAGGGCCTGCACCAGGGCGGCCGCGTCCGCGCCGATCCTCTCGGCGAAGTCCGACAGGGAGGCGCCGCGCGCGAGGCGGATGGTCTGGCCCTGGCCGTTGGGCAGCTTGACGCCGCCGACGACCGAGGGAGCCCGCATCGACTCGTACTCGTGCCTCTTCTGCCGCTTCGACTTGCGTCCGCGGCGCGGGGCGCCGCCCGGACGTCCGAAGGCGCCGGCGGTTCCGCCGCGGCGACCACCGCGACCACCGCGCGGGCCAC
>NZ_DURI01000332.1 GCF_012837295.1 Corynebacterium sp.
GGAGCGCGCGTGGAGGCGACGGTCCTCGGCGATCGCGTCACCTTCGAGCTGCGCCAGCCGGGCCGCCACATGTCGCTCAACGCGCTGGCGGCGCTGGTCGCCGGCCGGCTCATCGACGCCGACCTGGTGCGCATGGCCCGCGGGCTCAGCGAGTTTACCGGCGTGCGCCGCCGCTTCGACTACCACGGCCGCATCGACGGCGGGGATTTCGACGGCGCCCGGGTCTACGACGACTACGCGCATCACCCGACCGAGGTCCGTGCGGTCCTCGGCGCCGCCCGCGAGCTCGTCGACGAGGCCGGCCGCGGCAACGTCGTCGCCGTGTTCCAGCCGCACCTCTACTCCCGGACCAAGGCGTTCTCCGTGGAGTTCGCCGAGGCCCTGTCCCTGGCCGACCGCGTGATCGTCCTCGACGTCTTCGGCGCCCGCGAAGAGCCGGAGCCGGGCGTCGACGGCGCGCTCATCGCCCGCGACGTCACCGCACCGACGATCTTCGAACCGCACTTCACCAGCACGCCGCAGCGGGTCCGCGAGGTCGCCGGGCCGCACGACGTGATCCTGACCATCGGCGCCGGCAGCGTGACCATGCTCGCCGACGAAATCCTGCGGGAGCTGGGCTGATGCGGAACCTCGGCGGGGCCGCACGCGCCGGGATCATCGTCGTCGCGCTGATCGTCGTCGCGGCGATCGCGTGGGCGGTGCTGTGGTTCACCCCGGTCGCCACCGTGAAGGAGATCCGCGTGGAGGGCGTCGTCAACGGCGACGCCGCGGCAATCTCCGAGTCCACCGGGATTTCCACCGGCGAGCAGCTGGCGCGGGTGGACACCGACGCCGCCGCCCGCGCCGTCGCCGCCCAGCCGTGGGTGGAGAAGGTCACCGTCGGCCGCTCGTGGCCGTCGGCCGTGACGGTGGAAGTCGTGGAGCACGCCTCGGTCGCGCACATCCGCGCCACCGACGGCGAGCACCTGTTCAATTCCGAGGGCGTCGAATTCCTCGTGGCGCCGCCCCCGCCGGGCAGCGTGGAACTCGTCCGCGTGCCGCGGGTGGAAGACCCCGACCCGGGCAAGCTCGACCCCGATCCCAAGGTGGTTCGTGCCGTGCTCGACGTGCTGGTGGCCTTGCCGGAGCGCGTGCGCGGGGAAGTGGCCCGGGTCGATGCGCCGGGGCAGACCGAGATTTCGCTCAACCTGCACGACGGCCGGGAGATCTTCTTCGGATCGTCAGACCGGGCCCGCGAAAAGGGCCGCGCGGCGGAAATCGTCCTGGACCGCGAGGGGCAGAGCTGGAACGTGTCCAACCCGGTGGAGCCGACCCTGCGCAACTGACCGGATGCCCGACCTTCGGGATCGGCGCCCGGACTTCGCGCGCGTAACCCTGCGCTCATCACCGGTGCGGGGACGGCCGATTCGGTGCCCAACCTAGCCCTCAACCTTTACTTGAGGGTGCCGACACGCCGGGCGTTCGGTGGCGGACCTACGCCATTCCATGAACGATGATGGGGCGGACAACAAAGCCGGGAACGCAATCAAAGGAAGGGCGAGCAGAACCACATGACCTCCCCGAATAACTACCTCGCCGTGATCAAGGTCGTCGGAGTCGGCGGCGGCGGCGTCAACGCCGTCAACCGCATGATCGAGGAGGGTCTGAAGGGCGTCGAGTTCATCGCCGTCAACACGGACTCGCAGGCCCTGATGTTCACCGACGCCGACGTGAAGCTCGACATCGGCCGCGAAGCCACCCGTGGCCTGGGCGCCGGTGCGAACCCGGAGGTCGGGCGCACCTCCGCCGAGGACCACAAGGACGAGATCGAGGAGACCCTCAAGGGCGCCGACATGGTCTTCGTCACCGCCGGCGAGGGCGGCGGCACCGGCACCGGTGCGGCCCCCGTCGTCGCGTCCATCGCGAAGAAGGCCGGCGCGCTGACCGTCGGCGTCGTCACCAAGCCGTTCTCCTTCGAGGGCAAGCGCCGCACGAAGCAGGCGATGGAGGGCATCGAGCAGCTCAAGGAAGCCTGCGACACGCTCATCGTCATCCCGAACGATCGCCTGCTGCAGATCGGCGAAGAGAACATCGGCATGATGGAGGCCTTCCGTGCCGCCGACGAGGTCCTCTTCAACGGCGTCCAGGGCATCACCGACCTGATCACCACCCCGGGCATGATCAACGTCGACTTCGCCGACGTCCGCTCCGTCATGGCCTCGGCCGGTTCGGCGCTGATGGGCATCGGTTCGGCCCGCGGCGAGAACCGCGCGCAGAAGGCCGCCGAGATGGCCATCAATTCGCCGCTGCTGGAGACCACGATGGAGGGCGCGACCGGCGTGCTGCTGTCCTTCGCGGGCGGCTCCGACATCGGCCTGATGGAGGTCAACCAGGCCGCCTCGCTGGTCGAGGAGCAGGCCGACGACGACGCCAACATCATCTTCGGCACGATCATCGACGACAACCTGGGCGACGAGGTCCGCGTGACCGTCATCGCCACCGGTTTCGAGGACCGCGCCCGCAAGGCCACCGCCGCCCCGTCGCAGCCGAAGCCGGAGGCCGAGCAGCGCCCGGCGACCCTGCCGGGCGGCGACAACCTGGGCGGCGGCGAGCGCGACCGCGAGCCGGCCGCCCGCGACGAGGTGCGCGACGACCGCCGCGACGATCGTTCCGACGCCGGCTTCACCCCGCGTTCCCGCGTGTCGGGCGGCGGCCTGTTCACCGACGGTTCGCGCCGCGAGGACGACTACCGGGGCGAGCACCGCCGCGGTGGCCGCCGAGACGACCGCCGCGACGATCGTCGTCCCGCCGAGGACGACGGCCTGGACCTGCCGGGTTGGGCGTAGGCTCCGGCACATGAACCAGTCCTCCCCGCAGGGGAGCGGAACCCGCCGCGTGCGCAAGGTGCTCACCACCCGCCGCGGCGGGTTTTCCGCGTCCCCGTACGATTCCTTCAATTTGGGCGATCACGTCGGCGATGACCCGGCGGCCGTCGAGGCCAATCGCCGCCGGTTGGCCGAGGGCATGGGCCTCGACCCGTCGCGATTCGTGTGGATGGAGCAGATCCATTCCAACACCGTCACCGTCGTCGACGGGCCGTGCGACGGGCCCGTTCCGGCGACCGATGCGACGGTCACCACGGTCCCCGGCCTGGCGCTGACGGTCCTGGTCGCGGACTGCGTCCCGGTTTTGCTTTCCGACGACGGCGCGGGCGTGATCGCCGCCGTCCACGCCGGGCGGATCGGCGCGCGCAACGGCATCGTGGCGCGGACGGTGGAGAAGATGGTCGACCTGGGGGCCTCTCCCGCCAACATCCACGCACTGCTGGGCGCCGCCGCGGGCGGCGAATCCTACGAGGTGCCCGAGGAGATGGCGGCGGACGTCGAAAAGCACCTGCCGGGGTCGCGGACGAAGACGGCCAAGGGCACCCCGGGCATCGACGTGCGCGCGGGCCTGATGCGCCAGCTGCACGGACTGGGCGTGACCAACATCAACGCCGAACCGCGCTGCACGATCTCCGAGCCGGACTACTTCTCCTACCGGCGCGAAGGGAAGACGGGCCGGCAAGCCGGCGTCGTCGTGCTCGTCGAGGAGTAGTTTTCCGGCCGGGCGTGTCGGCCCGGTGATCCCCGGCGGCCCGGGTACCTTTGTGAGCAGCACCGCACCACCAACCACGACATGCAAAGGATGAACATGTCCAACATCTCCAGGAAGTTCTCCGACTTCTTCGGTCTGACCCCCGCCCAGGACGACGCCGACTTCGGCGACCGCTACGAGCGCGACTCGTACGAGGACGATTACCGCCCGGCCGGCCGTTACTCCGACGATTACGAGGACGAGTACCGCGCCTCCGGCCGCGGCTACTCCCGTGGTGCCGGCATCCGCGACTACGACCGCGACGATCGCGCCGACCGCGACCAGGACCGCGACGACTCCTACAGCCGCCCGCACCTGCGCCCGCTGGACCGCCCGGTCGCCCCGTCCGTGCACCACATCACGCCGAAGACGGAGTTCCTGGACAAGTTCTCCGAGGCCAAGGTCATCGGCGAGAGCTTCCGCGACGGCGACATCGTCGTGTTCGACCTCGTCGACCTGGAGCCCGCCGAGCGCAAGCGCTACCTGGACTTCGTCGCGGGCCTGGCTTTCGCCCTGCGCGGCCGCATCCAGCGCACCGAGGGCGGCGCCGTGTTCACGCTGCTGCCGGAGGGCGTCGAGCTCTCCGACGTCGAGCGTGATCGACTGTCCGTCTAAGCTCTAGGCGTGCAGACTTTCTTCGGCATTCTCCTCATCGTCGTCCAGCTTTTCACGTACCTGCTGTTGGCGCGGATCGTCATCGAGATGATCCAGTCCTTCTCGCGGTCGTGGCAGCCCGGTCGCGCCTTCTCCGTGGTGGGAGAGGTGATCTTCACCCTCACCGATCCGCCCGTCAAGGCGCTGCGGAAGGTGATCCCGCCCATGCCGATGGGCGGCGTGCAGCTCGACATGTCGGTGCTCGTGCTCTTCTTCATCCTGATGATCATCCGCATGGTGCTGGTGGGCGTCGCGTTCTGACGCCGACGTGAACCGGCGGGCCACCACTCGGTGGCC
>NZ_DURI01000333.1 GCF_012837295.1 Corynebacterium sp.
ACCACACCTTCGGCGGCTGGAAGGCCTCCGGTTTCGGCGACCTGAACCAGCACGGCCCGGACTCGTTCCGCTTCTACACGCGCACGAAGACGGTCACCCAGCGCTGGCCCGACGGCGTCGCCACCGGTGCCGACTTCTCCATGCCGATCATGGATTAGGGGCTCGACGATGACCGACAACAACTCCACCATCGCCTTCATCGGCCTGGGCAACATGGGCGGGCCGATGGCCGCGAACCTCGCCGCCTCTGGCTACTCCGTCCACGGTTTCGACGTCGGCGCCGAGGCGCTGGCCGCCGCCCGCGAAGCGGGGATCGAGACCTTCGATTCCGCCGCTGCGGCGGTGGATGGCGCGGACACCGTCATCTCAATGCTTCCCAATGGCTCTCTGGTCGATGCGGTGGTCACGGAGGCGCTGGCCGTCGTCAAGCCGGGCACCCTGTTCGTGGACTGCTCGACGATCTCCGTCGACGACGCCAAGTCCATTCACAGCACCGTCGCCGGCGCCGGGTCCGCGTTCATCGACGCGCCGGTCTCCGGCGGGGTCGCGGGCGCCGCAGCCGGCACCTTGGCCTTCATGGTCGGCGGCGACGGGTCGGACGTGGCCCGTGCAACCCCGCTTTTCGACGTGATGGGCCGCGCCGTCACCCACTGCGGACCCGTCGGCGCTGGGCAGGCCGCCAAGGTGTGCAACAACATGGTGCTGGCAATTCATCAGCTGGCGATCGGCGAGGCCATGGTCCTCGGCGAAAAGCTGGGGCTGTCGGCCGAATCGTTCCACTCCGTGGTGTCGAACTCGACCGGCGCGTGCTGGGCGCTGACCGTGAACTGCCCCGTCGCGGGGCCCGTGCCCACGTCGCCGGCGAACAACGATTTCAAGCCCGGTTTCGCCACGGCGCTGATGGTCAAGGACCTCGGCCTGGCCATGGGCGCGCTCGACTCCACCGGGGCCTCCGCCCCGCTCGGTCGCACCGCCGCCGAGAAGTTCCGCGAATTCGCCGACGCCGGCAACGCACACCTGGACTTCTCCGCGATCATCAACACCCTGCGCGACTGACCCTCGCCGCGACCGCTCCACCCAGGGCGCCGGACGTGCCGCACGCACGACCGGCGCCCCTCCCCTTCCTTTTTCGCTCCTCCGTCCCCCCGCCCGTCTCCGTTCTTCATCCAGGAGGTCTCATGGCCCTCGCGCTGTTCGGCATTTTCCTGTCGCTCGCCTTCCTCATCTTCTTCGCCTACCGCGGCCACTCAGTAGTGGTCGTCGCCCCGCTTGCCGCGCTGCTCGCCGCCGTGCTGTCGGGGGCGCCGCTGCTGGCGACGTACACGCAGATCTTCATGCCCGCGCTCGGCGGGTTCATCATCAGCTTCTTCCCGCTGTTCATGTCGGGCGCGATCTTCGGCCACCTGATGACCATCAGCGGCCTGGCCCAGGACCTGGCCACCGGCATCTCCAGGTTGCTCGGCCCGAAGCGCGCGCTGCTGTCGACGGTGCTGGCCACGGCGCTGTTGACCTACGGCGGCGTGTCCGCCTGGGTCGTCGCGTTCACCATCGTCCCGATCGCCGTGGCCCTGTTCAAGGAGGCCGGGATCCCCAAGCGTCTCATGCCCGGCGCGCTGGCCCTGGGCACGATCACGTTCGCGCTGGCCGCCCTTCCCGGCAGCCCCCAGGTGCACAACGCCATCCCCACCAAGTACTTCGGCACCACCACGTACGCCGCTCCCATCGCCGGCTTGATCGGCGCCGCGCTGACCTTCGCGCTGGGCATGCTGTGGCTCGAGTACCGCGTGCGCAAGCTCAAGGCCGCCGGCGAAGTTTTCGAACCGGCCCCGGATCCGAAGCATGATTTCCACGACCTTGAAGGTCACGGCAGCACGTCCGAGGCCGAGTCCGTGGGCGTCAACCCGGACGCGCTTGGTCACGGTGAAACGTCGCCGGTGCTCACCCACGAGGGCGAGCGACTGCAGAATCCCGTCGCCCGCGGCCTGATCGGTTTCCTGCCGATCCTCGTCGTGATCGTGATGAACTACCTGTTCACCTACGTCTTCGCCGACATGATGAACTTCGACTACCTCGCCGAGGAGAAGTTCGGCGGCGTCGAGCTCAGCGCGGTCATCGGCGTGTGGTCGGTGACGGTGGCGCTGGTCACCGCGATCCTGCTCATCTTCGCCCTCAATCCGCGCAAGGCGAAGGACTACGTGACGGGGCTTTCCGACGGCGCCAAGACGGCCATCCTCCCCGCCTTCACCACCGCGTCCGAGGTCGGATACGGCGCCGTGATCGCCTCGCTGGCTGTGTTCGCGGTGCTGCGCGACGGGATCTTCTCCGTGAGCGAAAACGCCCTCGTCGTGTCGATCCTGTCCACCGGCGTCATTTCCGGCATCACCGGTTCGTCGTCGGGCGGTTTGAGCATCACCCTGTCGACCTTCGGCGAGGATCTTCAGCAGATGGCCGCCGCCGGTGGCATCGACATGGAGCTCATGCACCGACTGACCGCCATGGCATCGGTGAGCTTCGACTCCCTGCCGCACAATGGTGCGGTGCTGACGATGCTCCTCGTCTGCGGCCTCACCCACCGCCAGTCCTACAAGGACATCTTCATGGTGACGGTCATCGTGCCGCTGGCCGTGCTCGCCGTGCTCATCCCGCTGACCTTGGGCCTGGGCATCGTGTAGTCCCCGATTCTCGCGCCCCAAACACCTGCGTTCCGTGCAGATACCTACGCTCAAACGTGAGTATCTGCAAG
>NZ_DURI01000334.1 GCF_012837295.1 Corynebacterium sp.
CCCTCATCGATCGCTTCGGGGCCGGCTGCCGCCGCGTTCCGGCCACCCCTGCAGCCGAGCCCACCCAGGTTTCGTCGACCGCGACCGCCACCATCCCGGCGAAGCCCGCCCCGGCCGCCACCGAACCCGCCACCGAACCCGCCGCCGACTCCACCCCGACAGAGTCCACGACCGCCGAGTCCGCTCCCGTTACTGACGCCGCCGCCGACTCCACTTCGACGACCGGCGACCCCATTGCGGACACCGAGGCCGGCGATCGGGGAAATGCGGCGGACGAGGGGGACGTGGGCGTCGTAAAGCGGGACGAACCGTGACCCACGGCGCGGAGTTCAATTGGAGTTAGTTGCAGAATGCAGCCACACGCCGAGTGAACGTCGGTAAAAGCCCAGGACGGAAAATCGTGTGGCTGCGCTGTGCAACTAAGGGGGTGCGTCTCCGGCGAATTCCCGAGCGGAAGCCGGCCCCGCAACCCCGCAGCCCTGCAGCCCCGCGGCCCCGCAACCCCGCGGCGCCGCGAACCCACCCCGCAACTCGCCCCCGGAACGAGAAAACCGCCGCCTGCTTTCGCAGTGCGGCGGTTTCCCTTCACCTGGTCGGGGTAGCGGGATTTGAACCCACGGCCTCTTCGTCCCGAACGAAGCGCGCTACCAAGCTGCGCCATACCCCGGTAAAGAAAGTCACATCGTGTCCGGGCCGCGATCGCGGACCAGCGGTGCACGCTGCAACGTCGACAACTTTAGACCGCCCCCGCCGGAAAAGGCAAAACGGCAGATCGGGGGGTTGTTCGCGTTGGCGGCCGGTGTGCCGTTCATGGATTCTCCCGCAGTTGCTTTGCGACGCCCACGGCGCCGTCGAGGGGCGGCCCCCTCCCGTTTCGCCGTGTGCGGGAAGCGGCGAACGTCCGAACGGGCATTGGTGCCCGGTGCCGCCCATAAACCCCTCACCGGGGTTGTCGGCCGGTTCCCGGGAGTTGTGTCGTTGCAGGTCAGTGGCGGTGGGCGGGTGACCTCGAGGAGCTGGCGAAAAATACCTTGGGGGGTAATGGAAATTGGGGCATTCTGACCGTGGATCGCAGAGGGCGATCCACCACACGGGCCAGGAAAGGCCCGGGCCCGGCGGCGACTCCGCCGGGCATCGAATGAAAGGTTGGGACGTTGAAGTCTCGAATTTTCACGCGGAACACGATTCTCGCGCTGGGCACCGCCGCAGCGATGACGGGCACGATCCTGGCGGGCCCCGCCGCGGTCGCCGCCCCCGTCGGCATTCCCGCCGACCTCGGCTCCGCGTCGGCGTCGATCACCTCGCCGGCGCCCGATGAGAACCAGGACGTGGCCACGCTGCAGAAGATGCACGAGGAAGAGCGCATGGCCCACGACCTGTACACGACCCTCGGCGCGACGTGGACGGCCAGCCGAAAGCTGCCCAACATCGCGGCGTCCGAGCTGCAGCACATGAGCATGGTCGCCGGGGCGCTCGACTCCCGCGGCGCCGCGCCGGTCGGGGGCGACCTGCCCGCCGGGACGTACGCGTACCCGGACCTGCAGGCCCTCTACGACGGCTGGCTTCTCCGGGGCCGGACGTCGATGGACGAGGCGCACCGGGTCGGCGCCGAACTCGAGCGCCAGGACATCGCGGATCTGGAGGCGGCGAAGGCGGCGACCTCCGATCCCGAACTGAAGGACCTGTACGCGCGGCTGATCGAGGCGTCGCACCGGCACCTCGCGGCGTTCGAGGGCACCGGCGGCGGTCCGGGCGGCGGAAATGGCCCCGGACATGGCGGCGGCGCCGGAGGCGGCGGCTGGCGCGGGGGCCGCTGACCCGATTCACGCCGGGCCACGGCCTCGCGGGCTTCATGGCGTCCACCGGCTTTGCCGCCCTCGCGGGCCTCTGCCGAGTCCGCCGGCCTCTCCGCGTCTGCCGCGTCGTTTACCCCTCGCGGGCGACGACTTCGATGAGCGTCGCCGACGGCGGGCAGAACAGGCGCACCGGCGCGTACGGGGAGGTACCCAGTCCGTTGGACACGTGCAGCCACATCCGCTCGGTCCAGCGCGACAGCCCCGACGCCCGCGACCGGTCGATGCCGCAGTTGGTCACGATGGCCCGCTCGAACGGCAGGCACACCTGGCCGCCGTGGGTGTGGCCGGACAGGACGAGGTCGTAGCCGTCTTCGGCGAAGCGGTCGAGGACGCGCGGCTCGGGGGAGTGCGACAGGCCGATGGCCAGGTCGGCGTCGGCGTTGGGGGCGCCGGCGACGGAGTCGTAGTCGTCGAGGCCGTGGTGCGGGTCGTCGACGCCGGTGATGGCCAGGCGCACGCCGCCGGCGACGAACTCCAGCCGCCGGTGGGTGGCGTCGCGCCAGCCGCGCTCGATGAACGCGGCGCGCATGCCCTCCCACGGCAGCTTCTCGGTGGACGGCTTGCGCTTCTTGCCGGTCAGGTACCGCAGCGGGTTCAGCGGCTTGGGGCCGAAGTAGTCGTTGGTGCCGAACACGAACACGCCGGGCCGGTTGAGCAGGGGACCCAGCGCGGTGAGCACGCCGGGCACGGCGTCGGCGCCGCCGAGGTTGTCGCCGGTGTCGACCACCAGGTCGGGCTGCAGCGCCTCGAGCCCGGCGATCCAGCGCTGCTTCTTCCGCTGCGACCGCGTCATGTGGAAGTCGGAGAGGTGCAGGATCCGCAGCGGGCCGCTGCCGGCGGGCAGGGCGGGCACGCGGACGCGCTTGACGCGGAACGCCTTCAGCTCGATCTGGTTGGCGTACAGGAAGGTCGCCGCCCCCGCCAGGCCCAGGCCGCCCATGGCTCCGCCGGTGACCAGGGCGATTCGCTTGACGACGCCCACCGCCCCCGCCGATTCGCCCTTCCCGCCGAATCTGGCGGGGCGGGTGGGGAGGGTGGGCAGGGGGCGTCGGAAAGCGAAAGTCTTCGTGTGCGGCACGGCCCCCAACCTACCGCCCCGCCCGGACGTCCCGGCGTCGTTCGCGCGGGGCGCCGCACGCGCGGGCCGATGCTGCGTAGAGTTTTTGCCATGAGCGAACTGAAGGCAACCATCGTTTCCGACATGACCGCCGCCATGAAGGCCCGCGACAAGGCCACGGTCGGCGCGCTGCGGATGCTGAAGGCCGCGATCCAGACCGAGGAAGTGTCCGGCACCAAGCACGAGCTGACGGACGCGGAGGTGCTGAAGGTCGTCGAGCGGGAGATCAAGAAGCGCCGCGAGTCCGCCGAAATGTACGCGGAGAACGGGCGCCAGGAGTTGGCGGACAACGAGCTCGCGGAGGCCGAGATTTTCGCCCGCTACCAGCCCAAGCAGCTTGACGACGCCGAGCTCGACGCCCTCGTCGACGGCGCCGTGGCCGAGGTGTGCGGCGATGAGCCGGCGTCGATGAAGCAGATGGGGCAGATCATGAAGGCGGCGCAGACCAAGGCCGCCGGGCGCGTCGACGGCAAGCGCCTGTCGGGCGCCGTGAAGGCGCGGCTGCAGGGCTAAAGGGGCTCAATCGTGGGCTGACGCGGCTGAATCGCGGGCCGGGCTCGAGCAGCGGCACCGCAGCATCTGGCTGCGGGGCCCGACTAACGCGGCAGGGGGATGCGGCCGAAGCCCGGGATGTTGATCGAATCCGGGACGCTCGGCGCACCACCGCCGCCGGGGCTCGGGCGGGGCGCCGGCGCCTGCGTCGTGCGCGGCGGGGGCGGGCGGCGCGTGCCGTCGGAGACTTCGAGGGTGACCGTGCCGCCGTCGAGAAGCAGGCCCGGAACCCGCACGCCCGTGACGGTGCCGCGCGGGCGGCCCGTCTGTGAGGCGGTGACCGACTCCACCTTGTAGCCGGCCTCCTCGAGCGTCTTGCGGGCGTCGGCCTCCTGCATGCCCTCCACCTGCGGCAACGACGCCTTCGCGGTGCCGGCGCCGTACTCGGGCGCCATTTCGGGCAGGACCTTGCCGCCGTGGTCCTCGACGATCGGGGCCATCGCGGAGAACCACGTCCGCGCCGGCTCCCGGCCGCCGTACAGGTCGCCGGACCAGCACTGGCGCAGCGGCGACGTGCACAGCTCCGTCACCGTGGGCGAGTCGTTGTACGCGTAGACCGCCGCGGCCAGTCCCGCGGTGAAACCGAGGAACGCCGCCGACTGGTTCGATTCGGTGGTACCCGTCTTCGCGGCGACCGGGCCATCCCAGTTCACCGAGTTCGCGGCGTCCTCCGCGGTGCCGTCGATCGAATCCGCCGACAGCGCCTGCGCCATCGCATGGGCCACGCCGGCGTCGACGGCCCGCTCGCAGGCGGGCTGGTCGATCTGCACGGGATTGCCGTCGCGGTCCTTGATCTCGGTGATGGGGTTCGGCTCGCACCACATGCCGTCCGACGCCAGCGTCGCGCCGACGTTGGACAGCTCCAGCGCATTGATTGGCGTGGGGCCCAGCACGAAGGAACCCAGAGTGTTGTTCGAGACGTACTGCGCCACCGACGACTCGCCGTCGAAGCTGCCCGGCTCGGTGTAGGAGCGCATGCCCAGGCGGACGGCCATGTCCATCACGCCGTCGACGCCGACCTGCTCGCTCATGGCCACGAACGGGGTGTTCGGCGACTTCGCCAGCGCCTCGCGCAGCGTCATCGACGCCGGGAAGGTGCCCGTGTTCTCCACGCAGTACAGGCCGGGCGGGCAACCCGCGGCGCCGCCGTCGCCCAGGCCCGAGGCCTCGTAGCGGCGGGGGACCGGCAGATAGGTGTCGATGCCCATGCCCTTCTCCACCGCGGCGGTGGCCGCGAAGATCTTGAACACCGACCCCGCGCCATTGCCCACCGGAGTGAACGGCTGCGGCTGGACCGTCTGCATCGCCTCGGCGTCGAGGCCGTAGACGCGCGACGACGCCATCGACAACACGCGGCGGGACTCGGCGCCCGGCTCGACGATGCTCATCACCTCGGCGACGCCGCCGACCGTCGGTGACGCCTGCTCGCGCAGCGCGCGCTGGGTGCTGTCCTGCACCGCCGGATCGAGGGTGGTCTGCACCGTGTACCCGCCGCGGGCGAGCTTCGTGCGGTCCAGGCCATGGTCGGCGAGGTAGTCGATGACGTAATCGCAGAAGAAACCGCGGTCGCCGGCGGCGATGCAGCCCTGCGGCAGCCGGTTCGGCTCCGGCAGCACGCCAAGATCCGTGGCGATGGCGTCGTTGGCCTGCGCCCGCGTGATCGCCCCCGTGTCCGCCATGGCGTTGAGCACGTCGTTGCGCCGCGCCATCGCGCCGTCCGGATTCGAGTACGGGTTCAGCCCGGAGGTCTGCTGCACCAGGCCGGCGAGCAGCGCCGATTGCGGGATGTTCAGATCCTTGGCCGGAATGCCGAAGTAGGTCTGCGCGGCGTTCTCCACGCCGAAGGCCCCGTTGCCGAAGGGGACGATGTTGAGGTAGCCCGTGAGCACCTCTTCCTTGGTCATCTCGTCTTCGAGATCCTGGGCGATGCGGATCTCGCGCAGCTTCCGGCCGTAGTCGGTGGCGGTGGCCGCACGGCGCTCGGCCTCGGACTCCGCCTCGACGAAGAGGGTGTAGTTCTTGATCAGCTGCTGCTCGATCGTCGACGCGCCCTGCTGCACCGACCCCGACGTGAAGTTGGCCAGCGCCGCGCGCAGCGTGCCCTGCCAATCGACGCCGGAGTGGTCCCAGAAGCGGCGGTCCTCGATGGAGACGATGGCGTCCTTCATCGACCGCGAAATCTGCCACTCCTCGACCGACGTCCGGCGCTGCTCGTACAGCCACGCCATCGGTTCGCCGTTGACGTCCGTGATGGTGGTGATCTCGGGGGCCTCGCCGCCGATGACGGAGCGGGACGACATCGCCAGATCGTCGGCGGTGCGCGACATCAGATACCCGCCGCCGCCGGCGGCGGGGAAGATCGCGGCGGCGACGATGAGCCCGGCGAGCACCACGGCCACGGCGAGCTTCAGCAGATTTCGTCCCACGTTCACCCGACCAACCCTAGTGGGAGGGGCTCCCCACGGGAATTCCCCGGCGTACGGGAAAGCGCGGGCGGGGGCGTGGCGATGGGCGTCGCAAAGCAAGCGTGGCGACGTGAGGTGAACGGGGGAACTGCTGAAAACAGCGCATTTGCCGCGAGCGTTACATGACGGGGGAGTCGGGGGTCACCCCCGTTCACATCGCCCCGAAGTGGAACGACCTGGCGATATGTGTCACGCTCACCCCCGAGATGTGACCTGGATGACATTGTCTAAATTGTGTGAATAGACTTACAACAACAAATCAGCACGGAATCAGCACCGGGAACCCTCCCGGACTGGTAACGGAGACGCCGGGCAGGCAGCACCACGCGCCGGGCGACACCGCACCCCGACCCCACATGCGGGAACGGGGAACCATCCCGCCGTCCGAAACGGGGGGACCGCGAAATGCCGAAGGAGGCCATGATGACCGCCACTATCCCAGACCGGACCCGAACCGCCCGCGTGGGCGATCTCGTGGAGGATCGCGACAACGCCGTCGACGGCTTCCGCGACCGACAGGAGTGGGTCACCCGCGCCAAGTGCCGCGACATCGACCCCGACGAACTGTTCGTCCGCGGCGCCGCCCAGCGCCAGGCCGCCGTCATCTGCCGCCATTGCCCCGTCGTGCTGCAGTGCCGCGCCGACGCGCTGGACAATCGCGTCGAATTCGGCGTGTGGGGCGGCCTGACCGAGCGCCAGCGCCGCGCCATGC
This sequence comes from Corynebacterium sp., assembly GCF_012837295.1. Taxonomy (GTDB): domain Bacteria; phylum Actinomycetota; class Actinomycetes; order Mycobacteriales; family Mycobacteriaceae; genus Corynebacterium. Next base: position 6,703 of record NZ_DURI01000334.1, read on the forward strand.
TCCGCGAGCACCCCGAGGTGACCAGCTGGGCCGACTTCTACGCCTCGCAGGTCGCGGCGCAGCAGGCCGCGCAGAAGGCGCGCCGGGCGTAAGGCCCGGCGGCCGCAGCCGCCAAATCGAGCGCATCAGCTCCGAAACCCCGGTGGATCGATCCGATCCGCCGGGGTTTCGCCGTTGCCGACCGGAAAGGCGGCTATCCCAGCGCGGGGAGGATCCGCTCCGCCAGCCGCCGCAGGTCGCCGAGGCTGGTCACGCCGCCGCGGGCCGACGGCACGTGCGTCAGCGGCACCCCGGGGAAGCGCCGCACGAACCGCTTGATCTGCTTCTCCTCCGCCGTGGCCAGCTCGATGCGGGACTCGTGGATCAACCGCATCGCCGCCGCCGCGCCGTCCGCACCCGCCGCCGCGCCGTCCGCACCGCCTTCGACGTCCGCGCCATCCCCGTCGCCCCAATCCAGCTCGCGGCCGCGCAAGGCCTCGGGCACTTGGTGGGTGCGGTTGACCACGACGCCGGTGACGGGCAGCCCCTGGGAACCGAGGGAGTCGGCGAAGGACCGCGCCTCGCGCAGCGCCTCCGCGGTGGGGGCGGTGACCACGAGGAATTCGCCGGACTCGCCCAGCCGGTCGCGCATGGTCCGCGATCGCACGAGCATCGAATCGGCGACCGGCCGCAGCCCGCGGGCGAACGCGGCGGCCTGCGCCAGGGTGTCGCTGCCGACGATCTGCCCCAGCAGCATCACGCCGGTGCCCACCAGCGTCGACGACGACGTGAGCAGCCGCATCAGCGGGTGCCGCACGAGCCGCCGCACGCGGTCGGCGGAGTCGAGGAAGTCCAGCGCCGACAGCGCCGGCGGGGTGTCCACGACGATCGCGTCCCACTCGCCGGAGTCGTGCAGCTGCGACAGCAGGTCCATGGCCAGGTATTCCTGCAGGCCGCCGAAGCTGCGGGCGACGGTGACGGTGACGCGGTTGTCCACGAGCTCGGGCGCGCCGGCCTCGGCGAGCAGGGCGCCGAACCGTGCGTTCTGGTCGAGCATCAGGGCGTGCAGGCCGTCCTGCCCGGCGACGGGCTGCGGTGCGCCGCCGAGCTCGTCGAGCCCGAGCGCCTGAGCCAGCCGCTTCGCGGGGTCGATGGTCAGCACGACGGTGCGCAGCCCGGACTCCGCCAGCCCGACGGCCAGCGCCGCGGCGGAGGTGGTTTTGCCCACGCCGCCGGATCCGACCATCACGATCACCCGCGGGTCACGCATCGCGCACCTCCCGGTGATCCAGGTCGCCGAGGAGTTCGGCGACGTCGTAAAGCCCCTCGATGCGCACGCCGCCGGCCAGCGCCGGCACGCTCGCGACGGGCCCGGGCCATTCGGCGGCGAGGTCGGTCAGCGAGCGGCGCTGCACACGGGCGCGGGCGGCGACGTCGTCGAGTTCCACCAGCAGGGCGGTGGCCAGGGTTTCTTCGCTTGACGACGCCCCGTCGCCCTCCCGTGCGGCCAGATCGCGGGCCACGGCGGAGACGTCTTCGTGGGACAGCGACAGCGCGGCGTCGCACACGTCGTCGGCGAGGATTCGGTTGGCCACGACGGTGCCCAGCGGCAGCGCGGCCGCGGACAGCTCTGCCAGCGCCTCCAGCGATTCGCGGACGGGCAGCGGCTCGGCGAGGGCGACCATGTGCACCCGCGTCGACGCCGACCGCAGGAAGGCGGCGGTGTCGGCGGCCTGGCGGTGGATGGGGCCGGACGTGGCGATGTCGCCGAGCGCCCGCGTGACGTCGAGGAACCGCGCCACCCGTCCCGTCGGCGGCGCGTCGACGACCACGGCGGTCCAATCCCCGCGCCGCGCCTCCGCGACGATGTACCCCGACAGCAGCACGTCCCGCAGCCCCGGCGCGATGGCCGTGGCGAACTCCGTGACGCCGAACCGCCGCGCCGCAGCGATGGCCAGCGAGGACCCGACGTTGGACGACATATAGTCCTCCAGCACGGCCTCGGCGTCCAGCGAACAGGCGTGGACTTCGCCGCCGCCGAGAGCGGAGGCCACCTTCTCCGGCTCCCGCGGGAACTCCCGCAACCCCAGCGTCGCCGCGATCGACGGGCGGCCCTCCACCTCGACGAGGAGCACGCGGCCCCCGCCGGTGGCCAGCCGCAGCGCCAATGCGCCCGCGATGGTCGACTTGCCGGTGCCGCCCTTGCCGGTGATCACGTGCACGGCCGCCGCACCGGGTTCGGCGGACGACGAGGCGCGGGACGTCGCAAAGCCGTCCCCCGCACCTGATCCCGAGCCCGCCCGGGCGCCGTCGTCGCTCACCCCATCAACGATAGACGGGGCGGGCGGTTACTGTGTGAGCATGAGCACAACTTGGGAATACGCCACCGTTCCGCTTCTCACCCACGCCACCAAGCAGATCCTCGACACCTGGGGCGAGGACGGCTGGGAACTCGTCACCGTGCTGCCCGGCCCGACCGGCGAACAGCACGTCGCCTACCTCAAGCGCGCCAAGGGGGAGTGACCGTGTCCGCCTCGAACACCGCCGTCTCCGACCGCCTCCGCGAACTGGGCATCGAACTGCCCGCCGTCGCCGCGCCCGTCGCCGCCTACGTGCCAGCCGTGCGCGTCGGCGACCTCGTCTACACCTCCGGCCAGCTGCCCTTCGTCGACGGCGAACTTCTCGCCGCCGGCAAGGTCCGCGAAATCTCCGCCGCCGGCCAGTCGGACAGCCAGGGGTCGGTCAGCCCCGAGCAGGCCAAGGACGCCGCCCGCATCGCCGCGCTCAACGCGCTGGCCGCGGTCGACGACCTCGTCGGCATCGACGCCGTCGAGCGGATCATCAAGGTCACCGGCTTCGTCGCCTCCGCCCCCGGCTTCAACGGCCAGCCCGGCGTCATCAACGGCGCGTCCGAGCTGTTCGGCGAGATTTTCGGCGACGCCGGCCAGCATGCCCGTTCCGCCGTCGGCGTCAACGAGCTGCCGCTGAACACCCCGGTCGAGGTCGAGATCATCGTCCAGGTCCGTTCCTGACCGGACCCGCCCGGCGACGCCGCCGGACGTGTGACGCGGTCGGCGGCGAATCCCCCGGCCCGGGCACGTAGGATGGGGGACATGGAGCATCCCGCGTACAGCCAACTGCGTCCCATCACCGAGTCGGTCGGCGTCGTCCTGTGCCCGAACCCCAGCTACAGCTCGCTGGAGGGCACGAACGCCTACGTCATCAAGGCGGAGGGCGACGAGCGCAGCATCGTCGTCGACCCCGGGCCGGAGGACGAGGGCCACCTCAACGTCCTCCACCGCTACGCGGGCGACGTCGCGCTGATCCTGCTGACCCACCGCCACGGCGACCACGCCGATGGCGCGCACCGCTTCCGCCAGCTCACCGGTGCCCCCGTTCGGGCGCTGGACGAGCGATACTGCTCCAGCGACGCGGAGCCGCTGACCGACGGCGAGCGCATCGTGCTCGACGGCGTCACCCCGCAGGTGGAGGTCGTGGAGACCCCGGGCCACACCGCCGATTCCGTGTGCTTCTTCGTGCACACCGGCGACGGCGACGATGACGTCGAGGGCATCATGACGGGCGACACCATCGCCGGTCGCCACACCACCATGATTTCCGAGACCGACGGCGATCTGGGCCTGTACATCAAGACGCTGCACCTGCTGCAGGACCGCGGCGACGGCGTGCGCCTGCTGCCCGGCCACGGCGAGGATCTCCCGGACATCACGGTGATGACGCAGAAGTACATCGAGCGCCGCGAGCAGCGCCTGGACCAGGTCAAGAAGGCCATGGACAAGCTCGGCGAGGACGCCACCGTCGGCCAGATCGTCGACGAGATCTACACCGACGTCGACCCGGTGCTGCGCCACGCGGCGGAGCAGTCGACCCGCGTGACCATGCGTTACCTGCAGTCGCAGTAGCGTCCGCCTCCGCTTTACGACGTACGAAAGCGCCGCCCCCATCGAGAGGGGCGGCGCTTTTTCGCGTGCGGTGCCGGCGGCGCCTAGCGGGCGCGGCGGGCGAGGCGCTCGGTGTCGCAGATGACCACGGACTTGCCCTCGAGGCGGATCCAGCCGCGGTGGGCGAACTCGGCGAGCGCCTTGTTCACGGTCTCGCGGGAGGCGCCGACGAGCTGGGCGATCTCTTCCTGCGTCAGGTCGTGGGTGACGCGGAGGTTCGCGCCTTCCTGGGTGCCGAAGCGGTTGGCCAGCTGCAGCAGCGCCTTGGCCACGCGGCCGGGGACGTCGGTGAAGATGAGGTCGGCCAGCGAGTTGTTGGTGCGGCGCAGGCGGCGGGCCAGCATGCGCAGCAGCTGGGCGGAGATGTCCGGGTGGTCGTCGATCCACTGGTGCAGCAGGTCGGAGTTCATCGACGCGGCGGTGACCTCGGTGACGCAGACGGCCGACGAGGTGCGCGGGCCCGGGTCGAAGATGGACAGCTCGCCGAACATGTCGGAGGGGCCCATGATGGTCAGCAGGTTCTCGCGGCCGTCGGAGGAGTGGCGGGCGAGCTTCACCTTGCCGTCGATGATGATGTACAGGCGATCGCCCGGCTCACCCTCGTTGAAGATGGTGGTGCCGCGGGGGAAGCGGACCGTTTCGAGTTCGGTGAGCAGGGCCTGGACCGCTTCCGGGTCGACTCCCTGGAAGACTCCGGCGCGGGAGAGGATCTCCTGTACATCGTCCACGGTGTTGTTCTCCTGTCCTGTCGCGTGCCAGATCGCGGCGTCGAGTGGTGAGGCTGGGGTGGGCCGGTTTTCGGCACGACGCAGTTGGGCGGCGTCTGGCCGCACCTCTTTGTGACGAATCCCACTTTAGATGAATATCCTCTTTCGTGTGGAAGGGGTGACGCGCCAAAGCGGGCCTTTTTCCGCTTTACGACGGCCCGCGTCGCACGTGAGCCGCCCCGGAACCCCCGGTGAGGGCGGTGCGGGGGCATTTTCGGGATTCGGCGACCGTTCACGTGACCCGGAGCGGGTGCGCCCATCGGTTGCCCCCGTCGTGAGGGGTCCGGGGACTTATCGGGGAATCGGCGGGCGTCGCAAAGCAATGCGCGGGACCTGGCGCGGCAGCCGGATTCGAACGTGCCCGGGCGGATCCGGTGGGGTCGCTAGGATGTGGCCATGCCCGCGAACCCAGTGCCGATGCCGCAGCCGACCCGCCCCCGGGGGTCGCTGACGGGCACGCGGCGGCGCAGGCCCGGGACGCATCCGGCGGCTACGGGGCGGGAGACGCGCCTCGGCATGGTGCGGCGCGCCCGCCGCGTCAACCGCACGTTGGCGGTGGCGTACCCCGATGCGCATTGCGAGCTGGATTTCCGGGACCCGTATGAGCTGACGGTGGCGACGATCCTGTCGGCGCAGTGCACGGATGTGCGCGTCAACATGGTCACCCCTGCGCTGTTCGAGGCGTTTCCCGATGCCGCGGCACTGGCGGGGGCGGAGCCGGCGGTGGTCGAGGAGATCATCCGGCCGACCGGCTTCTTCCGCGCGAAGGCGGCGAACATCATCGGGTTCGCGCAGGGCGTGGTGGAGCGGCACGGAGGAGAGGTGCCCGGGTCCTTGGAGGCGCTGACCGCGCTGCCGGGCGTCGGGCGCAAGACCGCGAACGTGGTGCTGGGCAATGCTTTCGGCGTGCCGGGGCTGACCGTGGACACGCATTTCGGGCGGCTCGTCCGGAGGCTTGGGTTCACGGAGCTCGAGGATCCGGTGCGCGTGGAGCGGGAAATGATGGAGATCATCGAGCGCCCAGAGTGGACGTGGTTCTCGCACCGCATCATCTTCCACGGCCGCCGCGTGTGCCATTCGCGGCGTGCGGCGTGCGGGGCGTGTTTCCTCGCGGCCGACTGCCCGTCGTATGGTCTGGCGGGGCCCGCGGAGCCGGAGACGGCGGAGAAGCTGGTCAAGTCCCCCGACCGCGAGCACCTGCTGGCCATGGCCGGGTTGGGGGAGGATCCCGGGGAGGCCCCGGAGCTTGACGACGATCGATCTGAGGACGTGACGGCGTGAACGACGACAGGAATCGCGACGACACCGCCCGCGCGGGCGAGCCCGGCCCGATCGGCGAGCCCGCGGGGCCGACGTCGGTGCCGCGGGGGTCGGCGCGGACGTCGACCATCATCGCCGTGCTGCTGGCCGTGCTGGGCACCGTGGCCGTGCTGTGGTTCGCCGTGTCGCAGACCATGGGCGGCGGCGATGACGCCACGGGGGCGGCGGGCGAGGAGGAGTTGGCCGAGGACGTCGTGGCCGACCGGCCCGAATGCCCCGAGCCCGCGCCGGGAGTCACCGGAACGGGACCGCTGGCGGGCGTGACGCTGCCGTGCCTCGGCGCCGCCCACCAGGGCGAGATCGACGTCGCCGCGGCGCTGGCGGGCAAGCCGGCCGTGGTCAACGTGTGGGCGTGGAACTGCGCGCCGTGCCGCGAGGAGCTGCCGGTGCTGGAGGAATGGGCCGCGGCCAACCCCGACGTGCGCGTCGTCGGCGTTCAGGCCGCCACGAGCGAGTCCCGCGGATCGGCGCTGCTGGAAGACCTCGGCGTGTCGTCCTTCGTCTCCTACCAGGACGGCTTCGACGCCGTCGGCCCGGCGCTGGAACTGCCCCGCGTCGTGCCCATCACCGTGGTCCTGCGCGCGGACGGCACCGTGGCGGAGGTGCTGCCGCGGGCGTTCGAATCCGTGGAGGACTTCGACGCGGCGGTCCGCGGGGCCCTCGCGTGATCGGCGGGGGAGAGGAAGGCGCCGGCGTGCCCGGCGTCGAGCCCGTCCACCACACCATCGAGGTGGTCCCGCCGTGGCTCGCGCCGGTCCTCGGCGATGGCGAGGACCCGGGGCTGACCGCACTGCGGCGGGCCGCGTCGACGCTGGACGAACCGCTGCGCAATCCCGACGAATCCGCCGTTCTGGTGCTGCTCGGCGGCGATGCCGCAGCGCAGGATCGGCCCGATGACGCATTGGTGGTGCTCACCCACCGGGCGCCGACGCTGAGGCGCCACGCGGGACAGATGTCCTTCCCCGGCGGTCGCCGCGACCCCGGCGACCGCGACGCGGTGCACACCGCGCTGCGCGAGGCCGAAGAGGAGACCGGGCTGCGGCCGGATGCGGTGACGCCGCTGAAGGTGCTCGACCCCATCGACATCAGCCGCACCGGCTTCGCCGTCCACCCGGTGCTCGCCTACTGGCATGAGCCGCACGACCTGCACGCCGTCGACCGCAACGAAACCGACGCCGTGCTGCCCGTGCGCATCTCGGATCTCGTCGACCCCGCCAACCGAATCCGCGTCGGCTGGGAGGGCTGGTCCGGCCCGGCGTTCCGCGTCGGCGACTTCGTCGTGTGGGGATTCACCGGCGGCGTGCTCGATCACCTGCTGGAAGGCGCCGGCTGGGCGGAGCCGTGGGATGATGGCACGGTGCTCGACCTGCGCGAAACCCTCGCGCGGTCGGCGAATCGCGAGACTTTCGGAATGGACGGGGCGAAACGATGATGGCGGCGATCGACGGCGGGCTGGTGCTCGACGTCCTGCTCATGCTCATCGTCCTAGGCGCGATGGGGCTGGGGTGGCGGCAGGGCGCGCTGGCGTCGGCGCTGTCCATCATCGGCGTCATCGCCGGCGGCATCGTCGGCCTGGAACTCGCCCCGCCCGCCATGGATCTGGTGGAGGGCCGCGCCGCGCGGCTGATCATCGGCGTGGCGGTGCTCATCGGGCTCGTCGTCGTCGGCCACACGGTCGGCGGGGTGGCGGGGCAATCGCTGCGCAACCGCATGCGCTCGCCGATGGCCGTCGGCCTCGACTCCGGATTCGGTGCGGTGATCCAGGCGGTGGCCGCGTTGCTGGTCAGCTGGATGGTCGCGCTGCCGCTGGCCACGGTGCTGCCCGGCCAGTTCGGTGATTCGATCCGCGGGTCCACCGTGCTGGCCACGGTCGACGACGTCGCCCCCGAATCGCTGGCCGGCCTGCCCTCGTCGATCGTCCGCCGCATCGACGACTCCGGCGTGCCCGCGGCGATCGCGCCCTTCGAGCAGCGGCCCGTCCACGATGACACCCCGGCGGACCCCGCCGTCATCGATCAGGCCGTCGTCGACCGCATCCGCCCGTCCATCGTGCGCGTGCTCGGCGAGGCGCCGCAGTGCCGCCGGATGCTCCAGGGCACGGGTTTCGTGGTCGCGCCCGACCTGGTGGTCACCAACGCCCACGTCGTCGCCGGCGTGGAGACGGTGAGCCTGGAAACCGTCGCCGGCATGGCCGACGCCCGGGTGATCCACTTCGACCCGCTCGACGACATCGCGATCCTGCGCGCCTGGGACCTGCCGCTCGACCCGCTGCCGTGGGCTCAGGGCGAGGGAACGCCCGGCGAAGGTGCGGTGGTGCTAGGCTTCCCCGAGTCCGGGCCATTCACCGCGACGGCGGCGCGCATCGAGGAGAAGCTGCTCATCCGCGGCCCCGACATTTACGCGGCCAGCCGCCACGACCGCGAGGCGTACATCCTCCGCTCCGACGTCCGCCACGGAAACTCGGGTGGCCCGCTGATCACCCCGCAGGGCGAGGCACTCGGCGTGGTCTTCGGGGCGGGAGTCAACGACGACCAGACCGGGTACGCCCTGACCGCCGCCGAAACGCAGGCGCACATCGACGCCGCCCGCGACGCGATCGAGGCCGTCGACACCCGCGAGTGCGTGGCGCAGTAGGCGGCCCGGCGGGGCGTCGGAGGAGCGTCAGATGAGATCCGGGTGCTCCCGGTGGACCGCCGCGACGACGACCGCCGCGACCTCGTCGGGGGCCTCCAGCGCCGGGTAGTGGCCGATGCCGGGCAGCGTCACCGACTCGATGGCGTGGGTCCCCTCGAGCGTGCGCTCGTTGACCAACGGGTCACCGGCGCCGACGACGATCCACGTCGGGGGCATGGTGGCCCGCGACAGCACCCGCATCCAGCGTCGCCACGACGGCCCCGCCGGGGCGGCCAGCCATTCCAGGTGCCGCAGCGCCGGGGAGAGGGCGCCCGCCCGCAGCGAGCGCTCCATCAGGCGGGCGGATTCCACGCCGTCCGGGGTGTCGGCGAAACCGGGCCCGGCCAGTTTCATCGCGTCGGCGACGACGTCCGGGGCCGAGCGCTTGCCCGGCCGCAACGTGCCCAGGACGGTCGCGTACTTGCCGAATGCCCAGGACGCCCGCAACGGCCTGGAGAAGGGTCGGCGGAGGGCTTCCCGTCGCCAAGCAACCGGATGCGGCATGCCGCAGGAGACGACGCCGGAGACCAGCTTCGGCGCCCGCGCCGCGAGCGTCCACGCCACCAGCGCGCCGTAACCCTGCCCGACGACGATCGCCCGGGAATGGCCCAGCGCACGGATCAGGCCCGCGGCGTCGTCGGCCGCGGCATTGGGCCGGTACCCCGACGGCGTGCGGTCCGACGTCCCGTACCCGCGCAGGGACACCGCCACGGCGTGCACCGGCAGGTCCGTCAACAGCGGCAGCACCCGCCGCCAATCGAACCAGCCGCCCGTGGCGGAGTGGATGAAAAGGACCAGCGGCGACGACGAAGCCCCGCACTCGGCGACGTGGAGCCGCTGGCCGCGGACGTGGACCATGCGGTGGGTCCACGGGCCGTCCAGCAGCACCTCGTCGGGGTGCGGGGCGGGGGCGTCGGCGCCGCCGGGAAATTCGCCGTTCACCGCGTCATTCCTCGCGTCGATGCCGGTGACCGCGGCGCGCGCTCGGGGCGTGCGCCGCGGTCCTCGTTGGTCGGGTTAGGTGTACAGGCCGTCGGACGTGGCGTGCGACGGGGTGGTGCGGGACTGGCCCGACGACGGGATGACCGTCTTGAGCTCCTGCACCGACTGGATGGTCTTCTCCGGCTTGCCGACCTTCTTCACCTTCTGCAGGCCCAGGAAGGCCGCCACGCCGGCGATGACGAGCATCACGACGAAGACGATGAGGAACGCGGCCCAGCGCGGCAGCCACTCGGCGAGCAGCTCGGCCAGGAAGAAGAACAGGAAGAACGAGGAGTACAGGGCCACGACGCCCGCCACCGCGAAGAAACCCGCGCCGACGCCGGCCTTCTTGGCCTCACCGGCGAGCTCGGCCTTGGCCAGCTCGACCTCGGCGCGAACCAGCGAAGACACCTGCGCCGACGCGGACTGCACCAGGGTGCCGATGCTGGCCTCGCCCGGAGCGTGGGTGTCCACGTCGCTCAGCGGCACGGCCGTCACGCGCGGCGACACGGCCGTGCTGCCATCCGTGAAAAGGCCCTTCTTGTTGTCGCTGCTCACGTGCGTCCTCCTGCGTAAATCGATGCGGTACTCGGTGGGTCGATGCTGCTGGAATCCCGGTGGGGCGCCCGCTCGGGGACCTCCGGAAAACCCGTCCCGCCATTGACAACGGCGCAACTCTCCCGGCAATACTACCCATTGTCGCTGCTTCCGCGCGGCCCGGTCGAGAATTTCACCGCGATTCACCCCGGAGCCCGCGGCGGATTCGCGGGCTTTCGTCCGCGGCGCCGGGCCCCGCCCCTAATCTGGGGACATGACCGACGGAACCTCCCGCCCCGACCCGCTCGCCCCCCTCATGGAATTGGAGGGCGTCGCCGAGGCCGCCCAACGCGCCGCCGACGCCGTCTCCGGCGTTCACCGGCACCGGGCGAACCTGCGCAAATGGAACGTCACCGGGTCCGAGTCGGTGCTGCGCGGCGCCCGCGCTTCCGCGTGGCTGGAGGGCGGCGAGCCCGCGATGCCCGCCGAAGGCGACGTCACCGACCCGACGCTGGCCGCCGCCCTCCGCGCCGCCGACCCGATCTCCCCGGAGACCATCGACGAGACCGTCCGCGTGTGGCGCCGCGCGCCGATCCAGGTGCTGGCCCGGCTCGCGCTCATCGCCTCGCCGACCGGCCCGGAGCTCGCCGACGCCCCGACCGACGCCCGGTCCTCCGACGCCGGCCGCCCGGTCGGCGACGAGAAGCTGTCGGCGGCCATGAAGGAGCAGCGCCTGCACCTGCTCGGCGATTTGGTCTCCGGCGGCACGTCCGTGCCGGACACGGTCCTGTCCGCCGTCGTCCACGGCGAGCTTCTGACCATGCGCCCCTTCGCGGACAACAACGGCATCGTCGCGCGTGCGGCGTCGCGCTTGACGACGATCGCCGGCGGTTCCGACCCCCGCGGCCTCGGCGTGCCGGAGGTGTACTGGACCAGGCACCGGGACGAATACCGCGCCGCCGCGGAAGCGTTCGCCTCCGGCGACCCGGAGGGCGTGCGCCGCTGGATTCTGCTGCACCTCGCCGGTCTCGAGGCCGGCGCCGTCGAGGCGAGGGGCATCGCCGAAGCCGTGTAGCGGCGTCTTTTCGGGGTGGCGGCTAGTCGCTGTCCCCGTTGCGTCGAGAAGCAACGATGCCCGCCACCAGCGCGGCCGCGCCCACGGCCGCCGCGGCGATGCCCGTCACGCGGGGGCCCGTGCGGCGGAAGAGCGGCTCGGGGTTGCGGAAAATGCGGATCGGCCAGTCGCGCTCCTCCGCGATCTTGCGCAGGGGCTTGTCGGGGTTGACCGCGACGGGATGGCCGACGACGGAGAGCATCGGCTCGTCGGTGCCCGAATCGGAGTAGGCGTAGCAGCGGGAAAGGTCGTAGCCGCGATCGGCGGCGATGCGGCGCAGCTCCGCGGCCTTGTTGCCGCCGCGGCAGAAGAAGGGGACCTCGCCGGTGTACACGCCGTCGACGACCTCCAGGCGCGTGGCCACGCACTCGCGCACGCCCAGTGCGGCGGCGATCGGCTCGACCAGCTCGGCGGCCGACGCCGACACGATGAAGACGTCGTGGCCCAGCGCCCGGTGGTGCCGGATCAGCTCGATGGCCTCCTTGTACACGTACGGCGAAATCACCTGGTGCAGCGACTCTTCGGCGATGCGGCGCACGTGATCGGCGCGCCAGCCGGTGACCATCGCGGACAGTTGGTCGCGGGCGGCCTCCATCTGGTCGTGGTCGTGGCCGCCGGAAATGTACATGGCCTGGCCCAACGCCATCTGCATCATGCCGGAGGGCGTGAGCAGCCCGGACTCCATGAACTGGCGGCCGAAGGCGTAGGCCGAGCTGCGGGCGATGATCGTCTTGTCCAGGTCGAAGAAGGCGGCCACGGGCGCGGCGCCGCGGGGCGCGGCCGTGCGGCGGGATTCTTCTGCGGTCACGATCCCGAGCATAGCGACGTGACGAATCCACCGGGAGCGTCCGGAGCGCCGCGCGGTGCTCCCTGCCTGGTGCGCCCGGCGATTCGCCGCCGAAAAGGGTGGGGCGGAACCATTCTCCGTTCAGGTTGGCAGCCTTCTGGTGTTGTGTCATACTTGTCCTGGCTGGCCCCGACATACAGTGTGGCCGCCCCCGGCTCACCCCCCCCGAAGCCGGGTTAGACGCCCCGCGCCATCCCCCCCCGGCGCGGGGCGTCGCTATTTCCTGACCCCGGACGAGAGTCGGGTGAGCGCCGGACGGGTGCCGGGAGCAGCGAATGGGGCGGTTTTCCACAGGGCCCGATTCATCCACAATCAGGGCTTTTCGACGCCCCTTCTGAAGCGCCGCCGACGTGCTTCCCGTGCATGGTTCGGGGCATGGACGAGCAGACGGACGGGCCCGCCGGCCCCGACGACGTGATCATCGCGGTCGAGGATCCCGAACTGGAGCAGGAGGCCGCCACCGTCGTTGCGGCGACGGGCCGGCGCGCGGTGCGGACGTCGGTGCCCGACCCGGCGGGCGCGGCGTGGCGAAGGTGCGCCGCGGTGCTCGTCGACGAGGGCCGGGCGCGAC
>NZ_DURI01000335.1 GCF_012837295.1 Corynebacterium sp.
ACCACACCTTCGGCGGCTGGAAGGCCTCCGGTTTCGGCGACCTGAACCAGCACGGCCCGGACTCGTTCCGCTTCTACACGCGCACGAAGACGGTCACCCAGCGCTGGCCCGACGGCGTCGCCACCGGCGCGGACTTCTCCATGCCGATCATGGATTAGGGGCTCGCGAATCGGGGGCCGCGGCGGAGACTGTCGATGCGCCGCTCGGGGAGAGCGTCGGACCGTCGTAAAGCAAACGGAAACGGACGCTTGCCGACGGAACTTCCGCGCACGCACCCGCCCGGACCCGGCCGCCCGGCGCGCCCCGCCCCTACTGCGTCGCCTTCTCCAGGGCCTGCTCGATGTCGGCGATGATGTCGTCGGCGTTCTCCAGGCCGACCGAAATGCGCACGAGGCCGGGGGTGATGCCGACGGACTCGAGCTGATCGTCGGGCACCTGGCGGTGGGTGGTCGACGCCGGGTGCAGCACGCACGACCGCGCGTCGGCGACGTGGACCTGGCGCGAAATCAGCTGCAGCGAGTCCATGAACTTCACGCCGGCCTCGCGGCCGCCCTTGACGTCGATGGTCAGCACGCCCGACGCGCCGGACAGGTACTTCTCCGCCAGATCGCCGTACGGCGACGACGGCAGCCCCGGGTAGCGGACGTCGTCGAGCACGTCATCGCGGGTGAACAGGTACTCGGCGACCTTCTGCGCGTTCTCGCAGTGGCGGCGCATGCGCACGTCGAGGCTCTCGAGCGACAGGTTCAGCATGAACGCCGAATGCGCCGCCGGGTACGCGCCGAAATCGCGCTGCAGCTGCATGCGCGCCTTGATCACGAACGGCGCCGCCGCGTAGTCGCGGGTGTACACGACGCCGTGGTACGACTCGTCGGGCTCGGTGAAACCGGGGAACTTGCCGTTGGCGTAGTCGAAGGTGCCGGCGTCGACGATCATGCCGCCGACCTGCACCGCGTGGCCGTCAAGGTACTTCGAGGTGGAGTGGATGACCACGTCGGCGCCCCACTCGATCGGCTTGCACAGCACCGGAGTCGCGAAAGTGGAGTCGACGATCAGCGGCACGCCCTGCCCGTGGGCGATGCGGGCGAACTTCTCCACGTCGAGGACGCTCATGGCGGGGTTGGCGATGATCTCGCCGAACAGCGCCTTCGTGTTCGGCTTGAACGCGGCGGCGATCTCCTCGTCGGAGGCGTTCTGGTCGACGTAGATGACCTCGATGCCGAAGCGCTTCAGCGTCGTGGAGAACAGGTTCGACGTGCCGCCGTAGATCTCGGACGAGGCGACGAAGCTGTCGCCGGCGGAGCACAGGTTCATGATCGACAGCGCCGTCGCCGCCTGCCCCGACGACGTCGCCATCGCCGCGGCGCCGCCCTCGAGGTCCGCGATCTTCGCCTCGACGGCCATGACGGTCGGGTTCGCGAACCGCGAGTAGATCAGCGCGTGCGTCGGCTCGTCGAAGACGGCCGCGATGTCGTCCGACGAGTCGAACGTGTACGTCGTCGACTGCACGATCGGCACCTGCCGCGGGTCCTTGTTGCCGGGCACGTACCCGGAGTGGATCAGCTTCGTTTCGTCGTGCAGCTTCTTGTCGTTCGCGGTCATCGCGCGCCCTTTCCCCGGGGTGTCAATTCACTTGGCAGCGCCCATTCAATCACTTCTTTCGCTTGACGACGCCCATCTCCCCTTCCCCGCGGCCGATTCGTCCGGGCGGCGTGGTGCGGCTATGGTCGGGCATTCCTGGGCGGGCCGTGGGATTCGGCCCGCGAGCACGGTCTTTTCTTCGGAGTGGTGAGCACAATCGGCGGCAGCGCTGGGCAGCGGCGGGGACGGCAGGGGCGTGGATCCCCGCGGAGTGGATCCCGCAGGCGGGGCTTTGAGGGGCGCAATGACCCCGGGCGCACTCCCGGCCGGAGCACCGATGCGGGCCAGCGCGGATCCCCGCAGGGTGAATCCCGCGGCGGACAATCTTTCGCAGCGAGGACGGTGACGATCCCCGAGGCCCACGACGGCCGCCGACTGGACAAGTACCTCCGCTCCCAGCTCACGGGCGTGCCCGCCACGCTGCTGTTCCGCCTGATGCGCGAGGGCAGAATCCGCGTCAACGGTTCGAAGGTGAAGCAGAACCACCGCATTTCCGGCGGCGACGAACTGACTCTGCCCGCCATCACCGTCGACGCCGAGAAGAAACCGCGGCGCGTCCCCGGCCATCTCATCGCCACGGTCGAAAATGCGGTGGTGCACGAAGACGGGGAGCTCATCGTCGTCGACAAGCCCGCGGGCCTGGCCGTCCACCGCGGCACCGGAGTCGATGCCGGGGTCATCGAGGCGCTGCGGCAGGCGCGGCCCGACCTGCCCGACCTCGAGCTGGCGCACCGCCTCGACCGCGAGACGTCGGGGCTGCTCATGCTGGCCAAGACGCCGGCGATGCTGCGCCATCTGCAGGAGATCCTCCGCGACCGGGAGCATGAGATCGACCGGCGCTACCTCGCGCTCGTCGAGGGCGAGTGGCCCGACGACCTGCGCGTCAGCACCACCGCGCTGCGCCGTACGTCGCGGGCGACCGTCGCGGTGCCGGAAAGCCGCGGCGGCCAGCGATCGGAGACCCGCTTCCGCGTCATCGAACGCCACGGCCGTCGCGCGACGGTCATCGAGGCCCGCCTGCTCACCGGTCGCAAACACCAGATCCGCGTGCACTGCCGCGACGCCGGCCACCCCATCGCCGGCGATTCCCGCTACGGTTCGCCCGGCTTCAACCGGCACGTTCGCGGACGCGGGATCACCACGATGATGCTCCACGCCCATTCGCTGGAGGTCCCGCTTCCCGACGGCGGCGTCCTCCACCTCACCGCGCCCCCGCCCAAGGAGTGGGAGCGGTTCTAGCGGGCGCGGGACCCCCTTCGCGCCGACTCTCCCCGCCCGCTCCGCCCGCGGGCTACCCCAGGAACGCCTTGTCGGAGAGGGTCGCGCCCTTGATCTTCACGAACTCCTGCAGCAGGTCGTGCACGGTGAGCTGCGCCTTCTTCTCGGCGGACGCCTCGTAGACGATGCGGCCCTCGTGCATCATGATCAGCCGGTTGCCCAGGCGGATCGCCTGCTCCATGTTGTGGGTGACCATCAGCGTGGTCAGGCCGCCGTCCTCGACGATCTTGTGCGTCAACTCGGTGACCAATCCGGCGCGCTGCGGGTCGAGCGCGGCGGTGTGCTCGTCGAGCAGCATGATCTTCGGCCGCGTGAATCCGGCCATGAGCAGCGACAACGCCTGCCGCTGGCCGCCGGACAGCAGCCCGACCTTCGCGGTGAGGCGATCCTCGAGGCCGAGCTCGAGCGACTTGAGCTCCTCGACGAAGACCTCGCGCCGCGCCTTCGACAGGCCCATCCCCAGCCCGCGCCGCTTGCCGCGGAGGTAGGCCAGGGAGAGATTCTCCTCGATGGTCAGGCTTGGCGACGTCCCGGCGAGCGGATCCTGAAAGACCCGCCCGATGTACTTGGCGCGCTTGTGGTCGGGCATCTTGCCCACGGAGATCCCGTCGATGCCGATGTCGCCGGAGTCGATGGACATGCGGCCGGACACCGCGTTGAGCAGCGTGGACTTGCCGGCACCGTTGGAGCCGATGACGGTGACGAAGTCGCCCTCCGCCAGATCCAGGGAGACGTCGACGAGGGCCTTGCGCTCGTTGGCCGTGTTGGGGAAGAACGTCTTGGAGACGTTTCGGATGGTCAGCATCACGCGTTCACCTTCCCGTCGGTTGAGCCCGGACCGTCGTGGTTATCGGAGGTAGCCGTGGCGCCCGCGGGAACGGCAGCCGCATCGCCGGCGCCGGTGACCGCCGCGGTGTTCGGCGTGACCGCACCATTCGCCCCGGCCCCGGCGCCATCACTGGTGCGGCCGCGGTTGGCGCGCGAGCCGGCGATGGCACCGCCGATGGCCGAGCGCCACTGGGGCACCAGCAGCGCGATGACCACCAGCGCGGCGGTGATGAACTTCATGTCGTTCGGGTTCAGCCCGACCTCCAGGGCGGCGAAGATGATCAAGCGGTAGAGCACCGCGCCGACGACGACCGCCGCGACGGACAGCCACAGGAAACGCTGGCCCAGGATCGCCTGGCCCATGATCACCGATGCCAGGCCGATGAGGATCAGGCCGACGCCCATCGAGTTGTCGGCGAAACCCTGGTACTGCGCGAATACCGCGCCGGCCGCGCCGACCAGGCCGTTGGACAGCGCCAGGGTGATCAGCTTGGTGCGGTCGGTGGACACGCCGAGGGAGCGGATCATCGGCCCGTTGTCGCCGGTGGCGCGCACCGCCAGGCCGAAGTCGGTGTTCAGGAACCACACGATGCCCGCCGTGATCAGCGCGACGACGGCGGCGAAGATGCCCACCGACGCCCACGACCCCATCAGCCCGGCGTCGCGCAGCGGGGTGAAGATGGTGTCCTCGCGCAGCAGCGGCACGTTCGACGATCCCATGATCCGCAGATTCACGGACCACAGGCCGATCTGCGTCAAGATGCCCGCGAGCAGCCCATCGATGTTGCCCTTGGTGTGGAGCAAACCGGTGATCAATCCCGCGGCGAAACCCGTCGCAAAGCCCGCGAGAATGGCCAGGAAGGGATTCCACCCGGCCAGGATGGCGACGGCCGCGGTGGCGCCGCCGGTGGTGAAGGAACCGTCGACCGTCAGGTCCGCGAAGTTGAGGATGCGGAACGTGAGAAACACGCCCAGCGCCATCACTCCGTAGATGAGGCCGAATTCGACGGCGGGGATCATACGGTTTCGGCCTCGTTCAGGATCGCTTCGGGGATGGTCACGCCCTGGCGCTCGGCGGCGTCCTCGTTGACCATGTAGGTGAACTCCTTGGCGGTCTCGACGGCCGTGGTGGCCGGGTCCTCGCCGTCGCGGAGGATGCGCAGCGCCATCTCGCCGGTCTGGCGGCCCAGCTCGGTGTAGTCGATGCCCAGGGTGGCCACGGCGCCGCCCTCGACGGTGCCGGCCTCGGCGCCGATGACCGGGGTCTTGGAGCTCTCGGCGGCCTGGACCAGCGAGGCGATGCCGGAGACGACCAGGTTGTCGGTGGGCACGTAGAACGCGTCGACGTCGCCGAGGGCCTGGACGGCCTGCGGGATTTCGGTGACGTTGGTGACGGTCTGGGTCTCGATCTCCAGGTCGCGCGACTCGGCGGCCTTCTTGGCCTCGTCGACCTGGACCTGCGAGTTGACCTCGCCGGAGGCGTAGACGATGCCGACCTTCTTGGCGTCCGGCACGAGCTCCTTGAGCAGGTCGAGCTGGCGGTCGACCGGCGCGGCGTCGGAGGTGCCCGTGACGTTGGCGCCCGGCTCCTCCATCGAGTCGATGAGGTCGGCGGACACCGGGTCGGTGACGGCCGTGAACAGGACGGGGGTGTCCTGGATGTTCTGCGCCGTGGCCTGCGCCGCCGGGGTCGCGACCGACAGGACCAGGTCCAGGTCGGCCGACGCGAACTGCTGCGCGATGGTCAGCGCCGTGGACTGCTCGCCGTTGGCGTTCTGCTCGTCGAACTCCACGTCCACGCCGGCTTCCTCGAACGCTTCCTTGAAGCCCGTGGTGGCGGAGTCGAGCGCCGGGTGCTGGACCAGCTGGTTGATGCCGATCTTGTAGGAATCACCGTCGGAGCCGCCGTTGCCGGAGGCGCCGTTGCCGCCGTCGTCGGACGAGCAGCCGGCGAGGGCGAGGGCGCCGGCGGTGAAGATCGCGGCGATCTTGGTCTTGCGGGACGTGAACATGGGAGAGCCTCCTGTTGTTCCGGAAGGGACACTAAGAACTTATCCGTACGGGGGTGACCGGAGAAGGCTCACGCCGTTTCCGCGCCGATTTCGGTTCACACGGGGGCACCCGAACGCTGGGGTTTGTGGGTTTCGGGGGTGGAGGGCGCTTCTGCGGCTCCGCGGCGCTCTCCTGCCTGCCGTGCGGATCCGCGCCGCATGCAGTTCCGCGTCGCTCCCGCTTCTTCGCTTGACGACGCCCCGCCTCCCCGCTTCCGCCCCTTTCCTTCTCTCACGGCCCCACCGTGACCGGCCGGAGTCCCCCTTCCCCCTCGACTTCGGCCTCTTTCCCCTCTCTCTCGGCGATTCCTCCCACGCCTTCGTGTCATACGGTCAACGCTCCCGAGTAGCACTTCTGACCACCAGCGGTTTCGCCGATGGCCGAAGGTGAGCGTTGACCATATGGCACTAACCCCACAGCACTCGGGCGAAGTCGCCGACCACGCCGTCGCATTTGGGCGGAGTCGCCGACCACGCCGTGGCATTTGGGGCGAAGTCGCCGACCACGCCGTGGCATTTGGGCGGAGTCGCCGGCGCCTTAGTGCGAGGATCCTCCAGACCTTGGGCGCCCCGAATTCTGACCTGGGGTTTTTCGACACCAGAATCGAGGTCTGGAGGATCCGAGCACTAACTCCCCGCCGATGACCGTGGATGACGAAGATCTGCTGCCGTGCCTGGAATGGAAAGCCGATCTGGCAGCGCCTTTTAAGCCAAGCAGCGGGCTCAGCGGCGAGCGGCCGCGGTGAGCTCGTCGTCGATGGTCGTGGCCGCCGAAGCCCGGACGCCGATGACGCCCATCAAGACAGCGGCGACGACCAACGCGATGAGAATCGCCCGCCACTCCCCCGTCGCCCCGTAGAAGGCACCGACCGCAACTGGGCCAGCGCCGGCCACGAGGTACCCATAGGGCTGGACGAATCCGGACAGTTTCGCCGTCACCACGTGCGAGCGACTGCGCGCGGGGATGAGGGCGATGGCCGTCGGGAAGCAGAAGCCGCCGAGTCCGAGGAAGAAGGACCAGAGGAGGGGGACGTAGCCGTCGGCAAGCAAAAGCCCGAGGTACCCGACCGCGGTGGCCGCCGCGAACACGACGACGTACGGCGTCAGCGAACGCGCGCGGGCGATGAGCGACGGCATGACCAGCCCGCCGATGACGTTGAGGCCGCCGACCAGCGCCAACGCGAGCGTGCCCGTCGTCGCCGACGCACCCGAATCACGGTAGATCTGCGGCAGCCAGCCCATCTGGATGTACGCGTTCATGGACTGCAGACCGAAGAAGACGAGGAGGAACCGCGCCGTCGAGGAACGCCACATCGGGGCCGACTCCGACGCCTCGGCGCCGGAATCCGGTGAGGTGGCCGGGCCGGGGCGGGGACGGTCGTCGCCGAGCCGGGCCACGACCACCATCCACACGACGACCTGCACGGCCGCCGGCACCGCCCACACGGCCAGGGCCCACTGCCAGGCGGAATCGCCGCGGAAGAACAGGGCGCTCAGCGGGCCGAGCGCGCCGGACAGGCCGAGCAGGGCGCCGTAGGCCGTCATCAACGCGACCATGTGCCGGCCGCCGTGCCGCTTGATCCACGCCGGCAGCAGCACGTTCGCCACCGCGATCCCCGCGACGACCAGTCCCGTGAGCACCACGAACACCCACATCGCGCCGACCCACGGCCGCGCGGCCAGCCCGATGAGGCTCAGCACCGCGCCGAGGGTGATCGTGCGCGTCAAACCCATTTGCTTGGCGACGGGCACAGCCACCAGTCCCAGCAGCGCGAACAGGAAGCCGGGCATCGCCGTGATCAGGCCGGCGTACTGCGCGCCCGCCCCGAACGCCGCGAGCGTCTCCTCGAGCACCGGGCCGACCGACGAGATGCCCGCGCGCAGGTTGATGCCGATGGCGATGACCGCGGC
>NZ_DURI01000336.1 GCF_012837295.1 Corynebacterium sp.
CCCCGCCGTGAATCGCCAGTCGGCGCCCGCGTCCCGCGCATCGATGCCGGTCATGGCGGCCCCCGCGATGGCGGCGAACGCCAGGGCCTGGCAGCCCAGCAGCAGCCCCGCCGCGGCGGACCCGTCCCGGCGCAGGGCGATGCGCAGCCCCGCGCCCGCCGCCAGCGCCAGCATCCCGGCGACGCCTGAGGCGAGGACGGAGTCGTGCGGTGCCATGGCCAGCACCCCGACCACCGCCACGACGGTGGCCGCCGCCGCGACCGCGAGCCCGACGGCGGCGTCGGCGACCCCGACGCCCGGCGCGTCGTCGGCGAGCA
Organism: Corynebacterium sp.; assembly: GCF_012837295.1. Lineage (GTDB taxonomy): Bacteria > Actinomycetota > Actinomycetes > Mycobacteriales > Mycobacteriaceae > Corynebacterium. The sequence goes on from NZ_DURI01000336.1 coordinate 318, forward strand.
CGTCGGCGACGTCGACCACCATCGGCGGCGGCGCGGGACCCGGATCGTCGACGATGGCCAACCGGTCCCCGTCGCACGCCCCGGCCTCCGCGAGGCTCGCCTCGGGGTCGGCGACCGTCCCGTCCGGCAGCCGGATCCGCCAGGACGTCCCGGGCGCCGGGCCTGCGCCGAAGACGTCGATCAACTCCGGCAGCACCGCCGCCACCGGTGCCCCGGCCGGCACGAGCAGATCCGCCCGGCGCGCCCCGCCGTCCCCCGGCAGCAGGTCGACCCGGATCCGCAGCATCGTCGCAGTCGGCGACATGATTCCCCCATTTCCGCGAAGGCACGGCCCCCGCGCGTCGGTGCGCCCGTTCCCCCGTGGCCGGGCGCGTCCCATCAGGGTGGCCTATGCTCTGCGTCGCGTCCAGCCGACGGCGGCTGGGGTCACTCGGGGGAGGGCTACGACGATGGGGGATGCGCGTTCGCGCTTGACGACGGCCGATGCTGGCGCCACTGCGCCGGCTGCATCGGGTGCGCCGGAATCTGGCCGGCCGACTCGGATACCGGGGCCGGAGCCGCGGCCGGGGGACATCCGGCCGGATGCGCCACCGGAAGCGCCGGAACCCAAGCCGGTGCCGTTGATGCGGGCGCTGCTGCCGGTGGTGATGCTCGTGGCGGTGGTCGGCATGGTGGCGGTGATGGTCGTGTCGGGATCGGCGCGCAATCCGATCACGTTCATGTTCCCGCTGCTCATGGTGGTGTCGACGCTGGGCATGATGGCGGGCGGCGCGTCGGGTGCCGCCGACGTCGGGCCGGCGCGGCGCGACTATCAGCGACACTTGGCCAGCGTGCGGCGCGCGGTCGCCGATGCGGTGGGCATGCAGCGGGCCAGCCTCGTCCACGTTCACCCGGATCCGTCGGATGCGTGGACGTTGGCGGGGACGTGGCGAATGTGGGAGCGTGCGCCGGGCGACGACGACTTCGGTGCGGTGCGCATCGGCTCCGGGCCGCATGCGCCGGCCACGCCGGTGACGCCGCCGGCGGTGGCGGCGCCCGAGAAGCTCGACCCGGTGTCGGCGGTTGCCTTGCGCCATGTCGTCCGCTCGGCGAGGTCGGTGCCCGACCTGCCGGTGGCCCTGGACGTCGGCGCGTTTCCCCTCATCGCCGTGGGCGGCGATGAGGCGCCGGGACCGGCGCTGGCGTTGGCGCGGGCAATGGTCGCGCAGTTGGCGGTGTCGCACCACCCCGAGGACCTGGCCATCGCCGTCGTCGGCGTGGGGCCGGAGTGGGAGTGGGCGAAGTGGCTGCCGCACAATGCGCACCCGCGCCGTTCGGATGCGACGGGGCCGGTGCGCCTGCGCGCGTCCTCTGTTCCCGAGCTCGCGGGCTTGCTCGAGGGCGTCGAGGCGCCGCTGCGCGTCATCGTCGCCGATGGCCGCGATCTGGATCGGGAGCCCGGGCACCTCGACCTGCTGCTGAATGCGCCGTGGGGCGGCGACTCGGAAACCTCGGTGCTCGCGGTGCCTGCGCCGGGCGCTCCTGCGGGTGATGTGGCCGCGACCTCCCCGTCGGGCGCCGGAGCCGGGGCCGGAAGCACCATGCGGGCGGCGGTGGCCCGCGGGTTGGCGCTGTCGGTCCGCGAAGGTCGGATCCGCGCCACCACGGCCGCCGGCGACGAGGACATCGCCGCCGCCGACGCCCTCGGCCTCGTCGCCGCGGAGTCGCTGGCGCGCCGATTGTCGCGGCATGCTCCGGCACGTTCCTCCGGCGTCGACGGCCCCGCGCTCGACCCGGTGCTGGCGGAACTCGACCTGGCGCCGCCGCCGGAACGTCTGCGGTTCCGCGACCGGATCGGGTCCGAGCGTCTGCGCATCCCGGTCGGCGTCGGGGCGGATGGAGCGGTGCTGCACCTGGATCTCAAGGAATCGGCGGAGGGCGGGGTCGGACCGCACGGGCTGTGCATTGGGGCGACGGGCTCCGGCAAGTCGGAGTTCCTCAAGTCGGCGGTCCTGGCCCTGGCCGCAACGCACGGCCCCGATCAGCTCAACCTGGTGCTGGTCGACTTCAAGGGCGGCGCGACGTTCCTCGGCCTCGAGGGGCTGCCGCACGTGTCGGCGGTGATCACGAACCTCGCCGATGAGCTCGTCCTCGTCGATCGCATGCAGGACGCCATCCGCGGCGAGATGACCCGTCGCCAGGAACTGCTGCGGGCCGCCGGCAATTTCCCGGGCGTGGCGGAGTACGAGGCCGCGCGCCGGGCCGGCCGCTCCGACCTGAAGCCGCTGCCCGCGCTGGTCATCGTGGTCGACGAGTTTTCGGAGCTGTTGGGCCATCGCCCGGAGTTCGCCGAGCTTTTCGTCGCCGTCGGCAGACTCGGTCGCTCGCTGCACATGCATTTGCTGCTGGCCAGCCAGCGCCTGGAGGAGGGCCGTTTGCGCGGCCTCGACAGCCATTTGTCCTACCGGGTGGGCCTGAAGACCTTTTCCGCCGCCGAGTCCCGCAGCGTCCTCGGCGTCCCCGACGCCCACCACCTGCCCGCGACGCCGGGCGCGGGTTTCCTCAAGACCGACGCAGGCGCCCCGGTCCGATTCCACTCGGCGTACGTGTCGGGCCCGGTGCCCGCGGATGCGGCCGTTGGCGGGCATGGCCCGGGCATCGCGGCGGGTGGCCGGGTGCGGGTGTTCGCGGCGACGTGCGGGTCGGCGGAGGCCGACGGTTCCGGGCGTGACGACGCTCCGGAGACGACGCTGGACCGGGGGCCGTCGCAAAGCATCTTGGACGCGACCGTTGGCGCAATGGCCGGGCACCCGCATGCGGCGCACCGGGTGTGGCTGCCGCCGCTGCCCGCGCGCACGGCGCTCGCGGATGCGGTGGATTCGTCGCTGCCTGCGCTGACCGCGTCGATCGGGCTCGTCGATCGGCCGCTGGAGCAGCGGCAGGATCCGTTCGTCGTCGATCTGTCCGGGCCGGGCGGGCATGCGGCGATCGTCGGGGCGCCGAGGTCGGGCAAGTCGACGGCGGTGCGCACGCTGGTCGCGTCGCTGGCGCTGACGACGCGGCCGGGGCAGCTGCACGTGCACGTCATCGATTACGGCGCGGGCGGGCTGGCGGATCTTGCGGGGCTGCCGCACGTGGCGTCGGTGACGCATCGCGGCGACGTCGACAAGCTCAATCGCGTGGTCTCCGCGGTGTCGGGGGAGGTCGCGGCGCGCGAGGAACGCCACCGGGCGAGGGGTTGGCACACCATCGCCGACGCCCGGGCCGGCGGCGAACCGGACGTGCTGCTCGTCGTCGACGGGTGGCCGGCGCTGCGGCAGGAGCACCAGGCGCTGGGCGACCGCGTGCAGTCGATTCTGTCGGACGGGCTGGCGGTCGGCGTGCACGTCGCGTTGACCGCCCACCGGTGGACGGAGCTGCGCCCGGCCGTGCGCGACCTGCTGGGCACGCGCATCGAGCTGCGGCAGGCCGAGGCCATCGACTCCGTCATCGACCGGAAGGCCGCGAAACTCGTGCCCGACGCTCCGGGGCGGGGGCTGTCGCCGGACGGGTGCGGCGTGCTCGTCGCGCATGCGGCGCCCTCGGACGTCGCCGAGGTGGCGACGGTGTGCCGGGCGCGCGGCGACGAACGGGTGCCCGCGCTGAAACTGCTGCCCGCCGAGGTGCGATGGGGTCAGGTGGAGCCGGCCGTGGCGGCCGGGATGGTGGCCATCGGCCTGGACGAGGATGCGCTGGCGCCCGTGCCATTCGACGCCGACCGCGACCGCCATCTGCTCATCTTCGGGTCCGCGGGATCGGGGCGGACCACGGCGCTGCGGACCTTGATCGCCGGGTTGCTGCGGACCCGGCCGACGCTGAAGTTCGTGGTCGTCGACTACCGGCGCGGATTGCTCGACGCCGTGCCCGCCGATCGGTTGGCCGGGTACGCGGGTTCGCCTGCGGTGGCCGAACCGATGGTCGCCGAGCTCGCCGGGGCGTTGCGCGGGCGGTTGCCGGGCACGGACGTCACCCCGGAGCGGCTGCGGGCCCGCGACTGGTGGGAGGGGCCGGACATCGCCGTGGTCGTAGACGATTACGACCTCGTGTCGGGGTCGCGCGGGTCGCCGCTGACGCCGCTGGGGGAGTTCATCCCGCACGCCGCCGACATCGGCCTGCACATGGTGCTGGCCCGCAGGACGGGCGCGGCGACGCGGTCGCTGCACGACCCGGTGCTCGGCGCGGCAAAGGACCAGGGCGCCACCGGCCTGGTGCTCGACGGCTCCCGCGACGACGGTCCGCTCATGGGCGTGCCGCTGCGCCGGCGCCCGCCGGGCCGCGGCACGTGGGTGGAGCACGGGAAGCCGCCGCGCGTGGTTCAGGTGGCGCTGCCTCCGGAGGCGGGGACCGGTGCCAGGACCGAGAGCAAGAGCGGGGAGGTGGCGTCCGATGACGCCGAGAACTGAGCGCGCGCCCGGGCCTGCGGTGCTCCACGCGTGGGGGCCGTCGGCGCATGGGCCGGAGAAGGACGCCGAGCTGATCGATGGTTTCGGCGCCGCGCCGGATGCCGTGATCACCCCGTCGTATTGGGGAGGCCGGCGCCGCGAGTTGTTCGCCGAAGAGCTGGTCCGCCGCGGCTTCGATCCCCGGATCGGCGACCTGGCCACGGAATTGATGGGCCTGGAGCGCCCGGCCGTCGAGCACAGTTTCCTCGTCGAGGTCGAGGACGGCCGCATCTGCGTGTCCCGCCTCGACTTCGACGCGGGCCTGGCCGATTCCCGGTTGTCCTTCCGCGGCGGCGACGCGTTGGAGATCATCCGCGACGTCGCCGGCGAATTGCTCGCCGACGCCGGCGGCGCCGAGCGGGTCCTCGACACGGGCGACGTCGAGTTCATCGTCGCGGCCGCCGACGACCGGCTCGTCGCCGACATGCGCCGCAGGGGCTGGCTGGCGTTCCCGGTGCCGGTGGAATTGCTGGGGGCCGAGCCGCTTTACGACGGTGCCGACGTTCACGTGGGTCGTCGTCACGCGGAAGCCGTCGGGGAACGGCCCACCGTCGGCGATGGCGCGGTCCCGGAGGAAGCGGGCGGATTGGACGTGGCGGCGCTGCGCCGGCGGGCGCGGGCGAAGGAGAACGCGCGACGGCGGCCGCGGCACCGCGCCCCGGCGGTCGC
>NZ_DURI01000041.1 GCF_012837295.1 Corynebacterium sp.
GCCCGTAGATGCGGGTGCCGATCAGCGGCGCCAGGATCGACGACAGGCGCGCCGGCAGCTTGCGCTTGTAGATGAAGTACGCGAACGCCAGGCCGGGCAGCGCGAAGATCGTCCACGTGTGCAGGCCAAAGTGGTAGAAGGTGAACGCCATCGCCTCGCGGGCCGCGTCGTTCGACTGCGGTTCCACGTCCGCCATCGGCGGGTTGGCGAAGTGGTTGAGCGGCTCGGCCACGCCCCAGAACATGAGGATCGTGCCGATGCCCGCGGCGAAGAGCATGGCGAACCACGTCGGCGTCGAGTGTTCCGGCCGTTCATCGTCTCCCCCGAGCCGGATCCGCCCGAACCGCGAAATGGCGATCCAAATCAGGAAGAGCAGGAACACCGTCACGCCGAAAATGTAGAACCAGCCGAGATTCTCCTTCAGCCAATCCGCGGAGGTGGAGAACGTCGCGGTGACCGACTCCGTGGACACCAGGGTCCAGACCACGAAGCCGAGGATCAGCGCCACCGACGGCCAGAACACCGGCGGATCGATTCTGAAAGTGAATTTCCGGCCGCGGGTGATGTCCCCCGGTTCTTTTCTCGTCGAATCGGGCAGGGACACGCGAATCACCTCAAGTGAATTGGTCGGTCGGCTGTCCTTTCCACCTGACCATCATTCACCGCCGAATACAACCGGACCGGAAGGAACCGTTGCCGAATCGTGCCGTTTGCCCCGATCCTCGGGTGTCCGCGGCCGCTACAGGTACTTCACCAGCCCGGTCTGCGCCGGGTGCGCCAGGAGCAGATGGCGCGGGACGACGCGGACCGCGTACCCGAGATCGCCCGGCCGGTCGGTGCGAATGGTCGCCGAATAGCGGCCTCGGCCCTGATGCTCCATCACGTGGGTGGTGGCGCCGAACAATTCGCCGTCGTCGTCGAGTTCGCCGACAATGACTTCGACTCGCACGTCTTCGTCGGCAAGCGTGCCCAGCTCGGCGTCGACGCAGACCCGGAACTCCTCGCCCGCCAGGACCCTCGTGCCCTCGCCGACGGGCTCCCCGTCGCACACCGCGTGCGACAACGTGATGTTCGGCCATCCCTGCGCCACGTGCCGCGACCAATTGACGTACTGGCGGGCGGTGTCGTCGTCGGCGGACATCAGGCGATTGGCGTGGTCCGCGGGGCGGTAATAGCCCTCGACGTAATCGCGGAGCATGCGGGTGGAGGCCACCAGCGGCGACAGCGTCGTCAACGACGCCCGGACGCGGTCCAACCAGGCGTGCGGGATGCCGTCGGCGCCGCGGTCGTGGAACAGGGGCGCGATCTCCGCTTCGAGCAGATCGTAGAGCGCCTGGGATTCCAGCTGGTCGCGGTAGCCGGCGTCGTGCGACTCGACGGTCGGGATGGTCCAGCCGTTGCCCTCCTGCGGCATCTCGTCCCACCAGCCGTCGGAGATCGACAGCGTCAGGCCGCCGTTCATCACGGCCTTCATGCCCGAAGTGCCCGAGGCCTCCTGCGGCCGGATCGGATTGTTCAGCCACACGTCCGCGCCCGACACCAGGTGCGCCGCCAGCGCGAGGTCGTAGTCGGGCAGGAACACGAAGCGGTCGCGCACGCCCGCGTCATCGGCGAAGCGGATGAGCTCCTGCATCAGCTGCTTGCCGCCCATGTCCCGCGGGTGGGCCTTGCCGGCGATGACGAACTGCACCGGGCGGTCGGGGTCGAGGAGGATGGCGCGCAGGCGGGCCGGGTCCTTGAGCATCAGCGTCAGGCGCTTGTACGTGGACACCCGGCGGGCGAAACCGACGGTGAGCGCGTCCGGGTCGAGGACGCGGCGGGTCCACGCCAGTTGCGCCTCGTCGAGGCCCCGGTGGCGCCAGGAGTCGTGCACGGCGGCGCGGGCGGCGTCGACCAGGTCCGAGCGCATGGCGTTGCGCGCGGCCCACAGCTCCTCGTCGCTCACCGCCCCGGGGTGGCCCCACGTGTCCGCGACCGCGAGATCGGCCCCGCCGGACACCTTCTCGATCACCGGCTCCATCGCCGGGTGCGCCCACGTCGGCAGGTGCACGCCGTTGGTCACCGAGCCGATCGGGACCTCGTCCGGTTCGTAACCCGGGTACAGGCCCCGGAAGTTCTCCCGCGAGATCGCCCCATGGAGCTTGGCGACGCCATTGGCCCGCTGCGAGAGGCGCAGCCCCAAGTTCGCCATGTTGAACCGATTCGGGTCGTCCTCGCGGCCGAGTTCCAGGATGCGGTCGACCGGCAGTCCCGGGCACAGGCGCGACGTGCCGCCGCCACCGGCGTCGATGTGGCGGCGGACCATCTCCAGGTCGAACCGGTCGATGCCCGCGGGCACCGGGGTGTGGGTGGTGAAGACGCCGCCCGCCCGCGTCATGGCCAGCGCCTCGTCGAACGAGGAGCCCTCGTCCATGCGCTCGCGGATGCGCTCCAATCCGAGGAAGCCGGCGTGCCCCTCGTTGAGGTGCGCCACGCGCGGGCGCATGAGGCCTCGGGAATCGCAGAACGCATTGACGGCCCGGACGCCGCCGACGCCGAGGATGATCTCCTGGCGCACGCGGTGCTCGTCGTCGCCGCCGTAGAGGCGGTCGGTGATGCCGCGCAGTTCGGCGGGGTTGGCGTCGATGTCCGTGCTCAGGAGTATGAGCGGGACGCGCCCCACCTGGGCCGCCCACAGCGCCGCGGTGACGGTGCGGTTGTCGGGGAAATCGACCTCCACGTGGATGTGGGTGCCCGAACCGTCGCGGACCTTCTGCACCGGCAGCGACGCCGGCGGGTGCGCCACGTAGGCCTCCTCCTGCCAGCCGTCGGCCGACAGCGACTGCGTGAAATAGCCGTGCGTGTACAGCAGGCCCACGCCGATCAGCGGAACGCCCAAGTCGGACGCCGACTTCAGGTGATCGCCGGCCAGCACGCCGAGGCCGCCGGAGTAGATCGGCAGCGACGGGTGGATGCCGAACTCCATGGAGAAGTACGCGGCGATCGGATCGGTGGCGGTGCGGTTGGTGGCGCCGGTCGTTTCGGCGTCGGCGACCTCGTGCTCGGCGTGGCTGTGCTGGAACCACAGGGATTCCTGCAGGTACGCGTCGAGATCATCGGCGGCCGCGCGCATCTTGCCCAGAAAATCCCCGTCGGCGGCGAGAGCCTCCAGGGAGGAGCGGGGGCTGGCGTGGAGCATCGCCATCGGGCCGTTGACGCGGGACCACAGTTCCGGGTCGATGCCGCGGAACAGCTCCTGCGTCGGCCGGTGCCACGACCAGCGCATGTTCATGGCCAGCCGGACCAGCGGCTGCAGGGCGGAAGGGATGTTGTAGGAGACCGAGACGGTGCCTGTTGCCTTCATGGATCGAACCTAACCCCAAGCGGGCGACCCCGCCACAGCAGCGGAATCGCTGCCGTGGCGGGGTCGTGGTGAGCTGGTCCGGGCCGGGCCGGTCTCGGGTTTACTCGCCCTTGACGTCCTCGCCCAGCATGTGGACGTGGACCAGGTTCGTGTTGCCCTCGTTGCCCGGGGGCGAACCGGCGACGACGACCATCATGTCGCCGCGGCGGTACTCCTTCATGGCCAGCAGCGCCTCGTCGACGGTGGTCATCATGTCGTCGGTGGTGCGGACCTCCCGGGTGAGGAACGTCTCCGCGCCCCACGTCAGCGACAGCTGGGAACGCACCGACTGATGCGGCGTGAACACCAGCAGCGGCAGCCGCGAATGCAGGCGCGCCACGCGTCGGGCGGTGTCGCCGGAGGAGGTGAAGGCGACCAGGGCGCGCGCGTTGAGGCGCTCGCCGATGTCGCGGGCGGCGTAGGAGATCACGCCGCGCTTGGTGCGCGGCACGTGGGTCAGCGCCGGCACCTCGCCGTCGCGCTCGGCGGCGGCGACGATGCGGGACATGGTGCGCACCGTGGTCTCGGGGTACTTGCCCACCGACGTCTCGCCGGACAGCATCACTGCGTCGGCGCCGTCGAGCACGGCGTTGGCCACGTCGGAGGCCTCGGCGCGCGTCGGGCGGGAGTTGACGATCATCGAGTCCAGCATCTGGGTGGCCACGATGACCGGCTTGGCGTTCTCGCGGGCGATCTGCACCGCGCGCTTCTGCACCAGCGGGACGTCCTCCAGCGGCACCTCGACGCCGAGGTCGCCGCGGGCGACCATGACGGCGTCGAAGGCGAGGATGATCGCCTCGAGCGCGTCGACGGCCTCGGGCTTCTCCAGCTTCGCGATGACCGGGACACGGCGCCCCTCCTCGTCCATGATCGCGTGGACGAGCTCGACGTCCGACGGCGAGCGCACGAACGACAGCGCGATGAAGTCGACGCCCAGGTTCAGGGCGAACCGCAGGTCGCGGATGTCCTTCTCGCTCAACGCCGGCACGGAGATGTCCATGCCCGGCAGGGACACGCCCTTGTTGTTGGAGACGGGGCCGCCCTCGGTGACCTCGCAAATGACGTCGTTGCCCTCGACGCCGATGCACTTCAGGCCGACCTTGCCGTCGTCGACGAGCAGGCGGTCGCCCGGCTTGGCGTCCTGCGCCAGGTTCTTGTAGGTGGTGGAGACCCGGTCGTGGGTGCCCTCGACGTCGTCGACGGTGATGCGGACGACCTCACCGTCGGCCCAGTACGTCGAGCCCTCGGCGAACCGGCCGAGGCGGATCTTGGGGCCCTGCAGGTCGGCGAGGATGCCGACCGCGTGCCCGGTCTTGTCGGAGGCTTCGCGGACCCAGCGGTAGTTCTGCGCGTGATCCTCGTGCTCGCCGTGCGAGAAGTTGAGGCGCGCGACGTCCATCCCGGATTCGACGAGGCCGGTGATGCCCTCGAGGGACGCGACGGCGGGGCCAAGGGTACATACGATCTTCGTTCGTCTTTGCACGTCCACCACCCTAGCCCTCCGCCGCCGCGTCCGCGTCGCGGCCCTCCGCGCCACGGACCTCTTCGGGTGCTTCACGACGCTTGTGCCGGAGGATGAACACGAACGCGCAGGCGACGAGGAACACGACCGCCGAGGTGACGGTGTTGATGCGCAGGCCGCCGAACACCTCGGTGGCGGCGTCGGTGCGGATCAGCTCGATGAAGAACCTGCCCAGCGTGTAGCCGGCGACGTAGAGTGCGAACACCATGCCGCCGCCGAGGCGGAAGCGGCGGTCGAGCCAGACGAGCAGGACGCAAATGGCGACGTTCCACAGCAGTTCGTACAGGAACGTCGGGTGCACCACGGCGAGGACTTCGCCGGTGGAGACGCCGGAGACGGGCGCGAGGTTGCCGGCCTCGTCGACGCGCTCGTAGATTTCCAGCCCCCACGGCAGAGTCGTGGGACCGCCGTGGAGCTCCTGGTTGAACCAGTTGCCCA
>NZ_DURI01000337.1 GCF_012837295.1 Corynebacterium sp.
GGCCGCCTCCGCGGCGCGCAGGGCGCGGGCGCCCGGGTCGTCGCCGAGGGCGCCGTCGCCGGGACGCACCATCGTGCCGATGCCGCCCGAGGTGAGCAACTCCAGCAGGACCGAATGCGGCTGGCGGCCGTCGATGACGTGCGCGGCCTTGACGCCGTTGTCCACGGCGTGAAGGCAGGACTCCATCTTCGGGATCATCCCGGCATCGAGGCCCGGGATGACCTCGCGCAAGTCATTGGCCGAAATCTGCGAGACGAGCGAGCCCTTGTCCGGCCAGTTGGTGTACAGGCCCTCGACGTTGGTCAGGATGACCAGGCGCTCGGCGCCCAGGGCCGCGGCCAGCGCACCGGCCGCGGTGTCGGCGTTGACGTTGTAGACCTCGCCGTCGACGCCCGGGGCGATGGTGGACACGACCGGGATGCGGCCGGCGTCGATCAGGTCGAACAAGGATTCCGACTTGACTTCCACGATGTCGCCCACGAGGCCGATGTCCGTGGGAACGCCGCCGACGTCGACGAGCCGCTTCTCCGCGGTGAACAGACCGGCGTCCTCGCCGGAGGTGCCCACGGCCATCGGGCCATGCGCGTTGATCAGGCCCACGAGCTCGCGGCCGACCTGGCCGAAGAGCACCATGCGCACGACCTCCATGACCTCCGGGGTGGTCACGCGGAAACCGCCGCGGAACTCACCGTCGAGGCCGAGCCTGCGCAGCATCGAGGAGATCTGCGGGCCGCCGCCGTGGACGACGACCGGCTTGATGCCGACGGTGCGCAGGAAGACCATGTCCTGGGCGAAGGCCGCCTTGAGGCGGTCGTCGGTCATGGCGTTGCCGCCGTACTTGATCACGACGACCTTGTCGCGGTGGTGCTGCAGCCAGGGCAGTGCCTCGGCCAGCACGTGTGCGCGCTGTTCCGGGGTGAGGTCCTCGGTGAGGTTTCCGCTGAACGGGCTCATGGGTGGCGGCCTTCCTTTAGGTCGAGTACGCCGAGTTGATGTGCACGTAGTCGTGCGAGAGGTCGGTGGTGCGCACGGTCGCCGATCGCCGGTCGCCCGTGCCCAGGTCGACCTCCACGTGGATGTCGGCCCCGGACAGGTCCACCTCGCGGGCGTCGGGAGTGCCGCCGGTGTCGCGGCAGACCACGTGCCCGTTGAAGGAGACGGTGATGTGCTCGGGGTCCATGTCCACGGGCGCGACGCCGACGGCGGCGAGCACTCGGCCCCAGTTGGGGTCGGAGCCGAACATGGCGCACTTGAACAGGTTGTCGCGGCCGATGATGCGCGCGGCGACCAGCGCGTCCTCTTCCCCGCCGGTGCCGGTGACGGTGATGGCGACCCGCTTGGTCACGCCCTCGGCGTCGCCCTGCATCTGCGCGGCGATGGAATCGCACACGGCGAGCACTGCGGCGTCGAGCTCCTCCTGCGTCGGGACGTGGCCCGATGCGCCGGAGGCCAGCAGCAGCACGGTGTCGTTGGTCGACGTCGAGCCGTCGATGTCGAGACGGTTGAACGTCGCCTCTGATGCGGCGGCCAGCGCGGCGTGCGCCATCTCCGGGGTGATGTCCGCGTCGGTGGTCAGCACGCCCAGCATCGTCGCCATGGACGGGCTGATCATGCCGACGCCCTTGCCCATCGCGCCGACGGTGAAGCCGTCCGCGCGGCGAACCGCCTGCTTGTCGACGAGATCCGTCGTCATGATGGCGGTGGCCGCGGCGCGGCCTGCGGCGGGGTCGGCCGAGAGGCCGGAGACCAGCGGCGCGATTCCGCCGAGGAGAATGTCCATCGGCAGCCGATCGCCGATGAGGCCGGTGGAACACACCGCGACGTCGGTCACGGGGACGCCGAACTCGTCGGAAAGCGACTCGCAGGACCGCAGGGCGTCCTCGATGCCCGGGCGCCCGTTGCAGGCGTTCGCATTGCCGGAGTTGAGCAGCACGGCGGTGATGGACCCGTCCGCGACGTGGTCGCGGGTGACGGTCACCGGGGCGGCCTCCACGCGATTGCGCGTGAACACGGCCGCCGCGGTCTTCTTCGGGCCGTCGTTGACCACCAGCGCCATGTCCGGATTGCCGGAGGCCTTGATGCCGGCGGTGACGCCGGACGCCCGGAAGCCCTTCGGGGCGGTGACGCCGCCGCACTCGGGGCCGAACTCTACGGTGCCGCCGACTGACGCGTCGGCGACGGAAAGCTTCGCCTCGGTCACGGCGCGACACCCGCCAACGGCAGGCCCGCGGTCTCGGGCTGGCCGACGATGAGGTTCATGCACTGCACGGCGGCGCCGCCGGTGCCCTTGGTCAGGTTGTCGATCGCCGCGGTGATCAGCAGACGACCCGCGCGCTCGTCGACCTCGACCTGCACCTGCACCAGGTTGGAGCCGACGACCGACTTGGTCTGCGGCTGGATGCCCTCCGAGAGCAGCTGGACGAAGGGCTCGTTCTCGAAGACCTCCGCGTAGGCGGCGCGGGCCGAGGCGGTGGTCACGGTGGCGTCGGCGAGCGGCGCGGTCGCCGTGGTCAGGATGCCCCGGGACGTCGGCGCGAGCACCGGCGTGAAGCTGACGGTGAGATCCTCGGCGAAGGCGCCCAGGTTCTGCTGGAACTCGGCGGTGTGCCGGTGGCGGCCCGCGGTGTTGTAGGCCTTGAGGTTGCCCATGACCTCCGAGCCGAGCATCGGCACGGCGGCCTTCTTGCCCGCACCCGAGGTGCCCGTGATGGACACGACGGAGAAATCGGGCTTGACCAGGCCGGACGCCAGCGACGGGAACAACGCGATGGTCGCGCCCGTCGGGAAGCAGCCAGGCACCGCAATGCGGGTGGAGCCGGCGATCTTCTCGCGCTGGCCCGGCAATTCGGGGATGCCGTACGTCCACGTGCCCGCGTGCGGCGAGCCGTAGTAATGCTCCCACTCGGCGGCGTCGGACAACCGGAAGTCCGCGCCGCAGTCGATGATGGTCACGTCGTCGCCGAGCTGCTCCGCGATGGCGGCCGAATGGCCGTGCGGCAGGCCGAGGAACACGACGTCGTGCCCGCCGAGGGTGCCGGCGTTGGTGTCCTCGATGCGGCGGTCCGCCAGCGGCGCGAGGTGGGGCATGATGTCGCCCACGCGAGCGCCGGCGTTGGAGGCGCCGGTCAACGCGCCGATGGTCAGTTCGCCGGACAGGTAAGCGGGGTGCGAAAGGAGCAGCCGGAGGATCTCTCCTCCGGCATAACCCGTCGCCCCGGCGATCGCCACTGAAATGCTCATGCGGCCATTCAACACGGATATTCACGCCGATGCAAGATATTCATCGCATCGGCGTGCCGTGCCGAATGGCCGCATGGGCGGGCCCGCCCGAGTGGGCCGGGCCCCGCCCCGGGGCGGGCAGAGACTAGCCGCGCAGCTCCGCGTCGTGGCGCTGCTTGGCCAGCTCGATGGCGGCCAGGCGCCCCTCGGAGGCCTCATCCTCGGTCAGGGTGCGGTCCTTCGCTCGGAACCGCAGCGAGAACGTCAGGGAACGGCGGTCCTCGCCGAGCTGCTCCGAACGGTAGACGTCGAAGATCCGGATGGACTCCAGCAATTCGCCGGCCCCCTCCCGCACGGTGGCCTCCACGTCGGCGGCCGGGACGTCGTCGGCGACGACGAGCGCGAGGTCCTGGTGCACGGCCGGGAAGGGGCTGAGCACCGGCGCCGGCAGGTTCTCCGCCAGAGGCAGCGCATCGAGGTCGATCTCCAGCGCGCAGGTGCGCTCCGGCAGACCCGCGGCCGAGATGACCTTCGGATGCAGCTCGCCGGCGTAGCCGACGACGCGGCCGTCGACCGTCAGCTCCGCGCAGCGTCCCGGGTGCCACGGGAGGTGCTCGGCGTTGCGCAGGCCCAGCTCGACGCCCGCGGCGCGCGCGATCACGCGGGCGGCCTCGATCGCGTCGGCGGCCGAGTA
>NZ_DURI01000042.1 GCF_012837295.1 Corynebacterium sp.
ACAAGCCGGGCCGATTCAGCTTCAACGTCAAGGGCGGCCGGTGCGAGGCGTGCCGCGGCGACGGCACGCTGAAGATCGAGATGAACTTCCTGCCGGACGTGTACGTCCCCTGTGAGGTCTGCGACGGAGCCCGCTACAACCGCGAGACGCTCGAGGTGCTGTACAAGGGCAAGAACATCGCCGAGGTCCTGGACATGCCGATCTCGGAGGCGGCGGGGTTCTTCGAGCCCATCCAGTCGATCGCGCGGTACCTGAACACGCTCGTCGACGTCGGGCTCGGATACGTCCGCCTCGGACAGGCGGCGACCACGCTGTCCGGCGGCGAGGCGCAGCGCGTGAAGCTGGCCGCCGAGCTGCAGAAGCGCTCCAATGGCCGCACGGTGTACATCCTCGACGAGCCGACGACGGGCCTGCATTTCGAGGACATCCGCAAGCTCATGCTCGTGTTGCAGGGGCTGGTGGACAAGGGCAACACCGTCATCGTCATCGAGCACAATCTCGACGTGATCAAGTCCGCTGACTGGATCATCGACATGGGGCCCGAGGGAGGCGCCGGCGGCGGCACCGTGGTCACGCAGGGCACCCCGGAGGACGTCATCGAGGTCGAGGCGTCGCACACGGGGCAGTACCTGAAGCCGCTGCTGCAGGGCTAGCGGCCGGTCGGGGAGCCCGGCCGGCCGTCGTCACGCGATCGGTCCACCCGGGCCCGTGCCCCAGCGTTCGTGCGGCTCCGGGCCCGCGGAATTCGGCGCGTGCGGGGCCGGCTCCGCGGCCGCGCCCGTCCGTGCCTCCGCTCCCGATTGGCCCGCCCCCGACTCCGGCTCGTGATCCGCATCGCGGTCGCGGAGGCTGCGGGCGACGACCATGCCCAGCATGAGCAGGCCGCACAAGAGGAACGCCGAGACGCGGGTGAGACCGCTCATGGCCTGCATGTCGTAGAACACGAGCTTGATCACGGCGGCGCCGGCGATCACCAGCGACGCGGCCATGTTCGCCCCGACGTTGAGGCGCTTCGGCGCGAGCATCAGCCACGCCGCGGCGACCATCCACCCGATGGACACCAGCACGTGGGCGAGGCTGAATCGCACGCCCGCGGCGGTCAACGCGGTGATGACGGGCACGGCGGTGAGCAGCAGGCCGGCGAGGCCGGCGCCCTTGTCGAAACCATCGGCCTTCTCGCGGCGGGCCGCGACGATGGCGATGAGCCCCAATGCGATGACGCCGATGAGCAGGCCGGACACGATGACGTTGGGGACCTCGAGAGTCCACAGCCAGATCCGGTGCTCTGCGAGGTACGACGGCGCGAACATGGTGAGCACCAGCGCGGGGAGGTTCGCCATGAGCGCGACCACGGTCCACAGGGGGATCAGCCAGCGGCCCATCCGGGTCGGCCGGAACACGTGGAACCAGATGAACGCGGCGGCCAGCAGGAGCGAGGGCATTCGCGTCCAGGACAGCTCCGGTTCGGAGGAGGCCATCTGCAGGGTGGGCAGGGCCGCGGAACACAGCCCGGCCCATCGCAGCGTGGACATCCGCGCATCGTCGAAGTCGCGCCAGGGGCCGAAGCCGGCCGCGCCGATGGCCAGGCCGAGGACGAGGGCAACGGAAATGGACGTCAGGTGCAGTTGACCGAAGGTGGACGTCATCGGGGCGGCGAGCCAGGCGAGCAACTGCAGCGGCAGGAGATCGGCGGTGGCCCGCGCGGGTGCCGAGTAGGGCGCCAAGGTGCCCGGGTCGGCGGGGGCCGCCTCCGCCCGAGAGTCGCCGAGGAATTCGGGGACGGCGAGGGCGACGCCCAGGACGATGAACGCCGCGATGCCGAACCAGCCCGGAGAGGCGTCGGCGAGCACGCGGATGGAACCGAAGAGGAAGACGATCACGGCGATGATGGAGATGGCCGGTCGTTTCGGCATGCCCAACCACGCCCACGCGGCCGCGACGGACGGGATGAGCACCGCCGCCGTGACGTCAGCCGTATCCTCCAGCCTGGGAATGGCGGTCAGGGAAGCGGCGATGAAGCTCACGGCCAAGACGGTCCCATGCAGGGCGACGGATCGCCACATGCGGGCCGCGAGATAACCGAGCCCCATGACCGCGAGCACGACGATCGTCCCGAGCCAATGCGGCCACCATTCCAGCATGTGGACGAGCACGGTGGTCGTGATGTGGGCGGTGATCACCGAGGCCCCGCCGGCGGCGGCGACGCCCGCGTTCTCCGGATTCTTCCGGTGCACGACTGCGGCGGTCACGGCCAGTGCGGCGGCGAGGCCGTAGGCGAGGATGACCCTGCCGAGCGGGCCGAGCAGGCCGCTCTGAATGGCCAGCGCCACGAGCAGGCCCACGCCGGAGATGGTGATGATCGCGCCGATCACCGCGGTCACCTTGAGCACCGTCTTTTCGTTGCTCCACCACGGCTCCGCCGGCGTCGGCGGCACCGGCGGCGCCGGCGGCTGGATCGGGCCCCGGGGAATCGGCGGGGGCGGGGGAGGCCGCAGGTGCATCGGCGCCGTCATCGGCATGTGATCGGCCACCTGATTCGGCACCGGGTCGTGCATGGGCTGCCGGCCATATGGGTTCGGCTGCCCCTGCATTGGCTGATGCGGCGGCATGGGGCCGGGTTGCGGCCGGGGCCCGCGCGGCGGCGGCCCATCCAGATCCGCCCGGATCCCCTTCGCCAGCGATGCGACGCGCTCGGCGGCGGCCTCGAGGTCCGCCAGCGCCGAGGCCAATTCCCTATTGCGGTCATCGGGCGTGTTCATGGTCCCGACACTACTTTCGCCGGGTGGACGGTGCCGGACGCGACGCAGGGCCCGCCCCGGATCGTCTCCCGGGCGGGCCCTGCTTTGCGACGGTTCCCCGCCTCGTGGTGCGGCCGCTACTTCTTGACCACGGTGATGGACCATTCGGCGTCGCCGACGACCTTGAAGTCCTTGACGCCGTGGCCCTCGGTGGCGGCCCAGCGCGGGATGGACTCGGTGCCCTGGGTGCAGTCGAAGCCGATGATCAGCTCGTCGCCGGTGTTCAGCTCCTCCATCTTCTGCTTGGCCTCGATGAGGGGGAAGGGGCAGACTTCGCCGTTCGTCTCGAGAACGTGGGTGGCCATGCGGGATCCTTTCGTGGAAGGGGAATCGGTGATCGGGAGTATTACGCGTTGACCTTGACGGTCTCGGCGTCGGTCTGGGCGGCGCCGGTCTTGGCGCCGGTGCGGTCGCGGGAAATCTTGGCGCGGACGGCGGCGGGCAGCAGCGGCTTGCGCATCAGGTAGATGCGGGCGGCCAGGCCGGCGCCGAGGG
>NZ_DURI01000338.1 GCF_012837295.1 Corynebacterium sp.
CGGGCCGGAAGGTCCGCCCGCCGCACCCCATAAACTTGAAATGCAGTGCAACGTGAAATGCAGTGCTTTTTCGCGGCGATCGGCCGCGACACCGTTCCGGAAGGAGGAGATGTCCGATGACCCAGCGCGAATGGGCGGACAAGGACTATTACGCGGATCTGGGCGTCTCCAAGTCCGCGGGCCAGGATGAGATCAAGAAGGCGTACCGCAAGCTCGCCCGGGACAATCACCCGGACACGCATCCCGGTGACGCGAAGGCGGAGGATCGCTTCAAGAAGGTCTCCGAGGCCTATTCCGTCATCGGCGACGCCGACAAGCGCCGCGAGTACGACGAGCTCCGGTCCGCGTTGGCCGGGGGCGGGTTCCGCTTCCCCGGCGCGGGCGGTGGTTTCGGCGGCGGTGGCTTTACGACGGGCGGGCCCGGCGCCGGAGGTGCCGGCGGCTTCGACTTCAACGTCTCCGACATCTTCGGCGACGGCGGCGCGGGCGGCGGTTTGGGCGATTTCCTCAACGGGTTCGTCAACCGCGGCGGCGGTGCCGGTGGCGCCGGCGGTGCGGGGCGTTCGGCGCGGCCGCGCCGGGGCGCCGACGTGGAAACCGAGATCACGCTCGACTTCCGCGAGGCCGCCAAGGGCGTGACCATTCCGCTGCAGCTGACCAATCCGTCGCCGTGCACCACGTGCCACGGTTCGGGCGCGAAGCCGGGCACTCACCCGGTGACGTGCGGCACCTGCCATGGTTCGGGCTTCACCAACGAGCAGCGCGGGGCCTTCGGGTTCTCCGCCCCCTGCCCGGATTGCGGTGGCCAGGGCACGAAGATCGAGGATCCGTGCACCGATTGCTCCGGCACCGGCGTGACCACGCGTCGCCGCACCATCACGGTGCGGGTGCCCGCGGGCGTCGTAGACGGCCAGAAGGTCCGTTTGGCGGGCCAGGGCGAAGCGGGTTTGCGCGGCCGTCCGGCCGGCGATCTGTTCGTCACGGTGCACGTGCGACCGGACGAGATCTTCACCCGCTCGGGTGATGACCTCGAGGTGACGGTGCCCGTGAGCTTCGGCGAGCTGGCGCTGGGCGGCACCATCACGGTGCCCACCCTCGACGGCAAGGTCCGCGTTCGCGTTCCCGCGGGCACCGCCGATGGCCGGACGCTGCGCGTTCGCGGCCGCGGTGTGCCCAAGCGGTCCGGTACCCCGGGTGATCTGCTGGTCACGGTGCGGGTGCAGGTTCCGTCGAAGCTCGATGACGCCGCCGCGTCGGCGTTGCGTTCCTACGTCGAGGCCGAGCGCGCCGGCGGGTTCAACCCGCGCGACGGCTGGGCCGGAGCGAAGTAGGTGGTCGCCATGGCCGCAGAAGAATCGCGCACTGAAACTCGCACCGAGTCCCGCACCGAGATCCGCACGGAAACCCGGACGGAGTCCCGAACCGAATCGCGCACCGAGTCCCGCACCGAGGTGTACGTCATCTCGGTCGCGGCGGACTTGGCCGGCATGCACGCGCAGACCCTGCGCAACTATGACCGCCTGGGTTTGGTCACGCCGCAGCGCACCCGCGGCGGCGGCCGCCGCTACTCCCAGCGCGACGTCGCCCTGCTCCGCGAGATCCAGCGCCTCTCCCAGGAGGAGGGCGTGAACCTGGCGGGCATCAAGTCGATCATCGAGCTCAATGAGCGCGTCGAGGAACTCGAGAACGAGAACGAGGCCCTCCGCGCCGAGCTGCGGGACGCCGAGGCCCGCCGCGGCCGCCCCCGCGGCGAGATCGTCCACGTGCCCCGGTCCACCGCCGTGGTCATGTGGGAGCCGCGCAAGCGCCGGCGCCGCAGCCAGGAGGACTAGAGTCACCGCGCTCCCGCCCGGGCAGCAGCCGTCGGCGCGACGCCGGACCCGGGCCCGGAGCCGGGGATCGTCGAGGTCTTCTTCTCCAGACGATCCCGGAAGTCGGGGTCGGGGAAGTAGTCCTCGGTGTGCGCCGCGAACTTCGCGGGAAAGTCCAATGGCCTACGTCCCTTCGGCTTCACCAGATCCGATATGTCCATCCGGTTCGCCCCGAACCATCGCGTGGTCACGTCCGCGCCATGGAGAGACGCATCCGCCACGTAATCGATCGGGTCGTCCGGCGAGGTCACCGCCACTACGCGCCGGTCGTTTTCGGTGGGGTGATGTGGCGTGCCATCGCGCTGGATGAGCTTCATGTCGCGCACGGATTTCAATCCGGCACCCGCCCCCGGCGAGCCGGCGAGCACCACGGCATCCGCGTGCAGGCCCGTTCCCCTGGTGGCCTGGGCGACGACCGTCGCACCGTAGCTGTGGCCCATCACGCTCAACTTCGCGTTCGGGTTCTCCGCCAACTGCGACTGGAACATCTGGAGTGAAGGGGCGGCGCGTTCGTAATACGAGGTTCCGGCCGCGCTCATCACGCCCGGGGGAGCGTCGTACGTCCACGCCACCACGGCGACGTCGGGGCCGCGAAGCCAGCGGGCGCGCTCGATCTGCAGGGCCAGCTCCTCGGCGGTCGAACCCGTGCCCGGGACCAGCGTGATCACGTGCTCGGCGGTCCGCGGATCCCCCACGGCCACGGCCGTCGTTCCGGGATCGGCGTCGAGGATCTCCACCTCCGAGCCGGTTTCATATCCCCACATCCCGCGGATCCGTTCGGCCTCCGCCGCCTGCAACGGGGGAAGCCCCGCCACGCCTTCGACCCTGCCCAGCGGCATGCCCGGCGTGCTCAGGTGAGCCCCGGCGGGGAACTGGTCCCGCAGTTGGTTCGCCGCCCGCACATCGGCTTCCAATGCCTGTTTCACGCGCATCTCGATCTTCTTGCGATGGTGCCCGAGCAGTTTCGCCGTGCCCCCGAGATCGGTGATGCTCTTCGCCCGGGCCCCGTTGGACAGCACCAATCCGGAGGCGCGGTCGACGAGGCAGTCGTCGGCTTCCGCTTCGGCGATCGCCAAGGCCAGCTTCTTCTGCGCCAACGTCAACGTCCTGTTCGCTCCGTCGAGCTCGCCGGCGAATCTGGTCAGCGCCCCGGCGTCGCGCCGCAGTCGGGCGGCCCGGTCTCCCGCGGCGATGTCGCCCTCGGTGCGGATGGGCCCGTCGAGATCTCCGGTGGGCACCGACCGCACGCTGTCCGCGACCTTGTCGGCGGCGTCGGCCAGCCGCTTGCCCGCGCCCCTCCAACTCGCCGCGGCCTGCGCGAACGTGGCCGGGTTCCACGCGAGGATCATGTCGATGTCGGACACAACGCCCCTCCGTTGGCCTCGTCGCAGCCCTCCACTCCCGCGGCGATGGTCCCGGCGGTCACGCCGAGCGCTTCGACTGCATCACCTTCGGCAGCCAGCTCCTCGCGCCAGAGCATCGCGCCGTGCATCAACTCGCCCCAGGTCCGCGATCCGGTCATCTCGGCGTCGTCGGAAAGCGTCGGTCCCAGCCCCCGCACCCGATGTCCCTGAAGCGCCAGCCCCTCGCCGAGCTCGCGCAGCGCCCGCGGGCTCACCGTCATCCCCGTGTTGGTCATGCCCGCAGGATCGCCGCAGGCCCGGCTCCGCGCACCCGAAACGGCCGCCCGCGACACCCGGATTGTGGATGAATCCCCGCACCGTCCCCGCCTGTGGATGAACCCCGGTAACGTCGATCACATGCGCATCGCACTCGCCCAGCTGGAACTGTCCGCCGAGCCGCAGGAAAACCTCGGCCAGGTCAAGGACGTCATCGTCCGCGCCGCCGACGCCGGCGCCGACCTGGTGGTTTTCCCCGAGGCCACGATGAAGGCCTTCAACACCGGCCGCCTGGACACCGTCGCGGAACCGCTCGACGGGCCCTTCGCCACCGCCGCCCGGTCCGCGGCGGCCGAGGCAGGCGTCACGGTCGTCCTCGGCATGTTCCGCCCCGCCGACGTCGTCGAGCGCGACGGCAAGGAACTCC
>NZ_DURI01000339.1 GCF_012837295.1 Corynebacterium sp.
CCGACCGCATCATCGCGGCGCGCCGCTCCACCCCGCTGATCGTCGGCGTCGGCGGCGACGGCATGTACCTCGGCTCCGATGTGGCGGCGTTCATCGCCCACACGAAGGAGGCCGTGGAGCTGGGCCAGGACAACGTCGTGGTCATCACCGCCGACGACTACAAGATCATGGGCTTCGACGGCGTCGAGCAGTCCGGCCGCCCGTTCACCATCGACTGGGACCTCGCCGCCGCGGAGAAGGGCGGCTACGACTCCTTCATGATCAAGGAGATCCACGAGCAGCCCGCCGCCGTCCGCGACACGCTGGCCGGCCACCTGGTCGACGGCCGCATCGTCCTCGACGAGCAGCGCATGACCGACCAGGACCTGCGGGACATCGAGAAGGTCTTCGTCGTCGCCTGCGGCACGGCCTACCACTCGGGCCTGCTGGCCAAGTACGCCATCGAGCATTGGGTGCGCATCCCGGTGGAGATCGAGGTCGCCTCCGAGTTCCGCTACCGCGACCCGGTGCTGGACCGCCAGACGCTGGTCGTCGCCATTTCGCAGTCCGGCGAGACCGCCGACACCCTGGAGGCCGTGCGCCACGCGAAGTCGCAGGGCGCCCGCGTGCTGGCGGTGTGCAACACCAACGGCGCGCAGATCCCGCGCGAGTCGGACGCGGTGCTGTACACCCACGCCGGCCCGGAGATCGGCGTCGCCGCCACGAAGTCGTTCCTGGCGCAGGTCGCGGCGAACTACATCGTCGGCCTGGCGCTGGCGCAGGCCCGCGGCACGAAGTACCCCGACGAGGTCACCCGCGAGTACCGCGAGCTGGAGGCGATCCCGGACAAGATCGCGGCGGTCGTGGAGATGCAGGAGCAGGTCTACGACATCGCCCGCGAGCTCGGCGCGATTCCGACCATGCTGTTCCTGGGCCGCCACGTCGGTTTCCCGGTTGCGCTGGAGGGTGCGCTGAAGCTGAAGGAGCTGGCGTACATCCACGCGGAGGGTTTCCCGGCCGGCGAGCTCAAGCACGGCCCGATCGCGCTGATCGAGGATGATCTGCCGGTGGTCGTGGTGGTGCCGTCGCCGAAGGGCCGCGCGGTGCTGCACTCGAAGATCGTGTCGAACATCCAGGAGATCCGCGCCCGCGGCGCCAAGACGATCGTCATCGCGGAGGAGGGCGACGAGAAGGTCCGCCCGTTCGCGAACTACCTCATCGAGATCCCGGAGTCGTCGACGCTGCTGCAGCCGCTGCTGTCGACCATCCCGCTGCAGTTCCTGGCCGCGGAGATCGCGCGCCAGTGCGGCAACGAGGACATCGACAAGCCGCGCAACCTGGCCAAGTCGGTGACGGTGGAGTAGTTCCCTCCGCTTTCCGGTCGCGTTTCGCATGCGCGGGGGCCGGGGCACGGATCGCTTTACGACGGTCCGCGTCCCGGCCCTTCGCCGTTGTCGCGGGGTGCGGCGGGGTCAGTCGAGGCGACGGGGGCCCGCGCCGGCAGTACGGGGGCGAGGCCGCATCGTGGCCAGGGCGACGCCGATGGCGACGGGCACGCACATGGCCAGCGCCAGCGGGGAGGCATCCTCGCCGAGGAGCACCGCGCCGAGGACGATGCTGATCAGCGGCGGCAGGAAGTGCGCAACTGCCGCGCGGTCGGGGCCCGCCTGGCGGATGAGGGTGAGCCACATGGTCATGGCCAGCACGGAGGCGCCGAAGATCAGGTAGATCTCGGCGGCGAGGAACCGCATGGTGAGCTCGGGTGCGCTCTCGAATAGCAGCGCGACGGCGAGGCTGGGCACGCCGGCGGCGAGGCTTTGGATGCCGGTGGACAACCACGGGCTTCCCGGCGGGACGAGCTTCGGGGTGAGCACCGTGCCCGCCACCAGGCAGGTCACGGCGCCGAGGCTGAAGCCGACGCCGGTCCACGAGGTTTCGCCGGAGTCCAGCCGGGTCCACGCGGATCCGACGACCCCGAGGAAGCCGAGAATGCACCCGATCCACTGGGTGATCAGCAGCGCCCGGCCCCGCAGCGATGAAATCACCAGCACCGCAAGCGGGGTCAGCGCGGTGACGATCGCCCCCATGCCCGCCGACAGGTTCGGCATGGCCGTGGCCATGAGCCCGAGGTAACCGGCGTTGTTGAGCAATCCGACGACTGCGGTTCCCGCCAATCCCCGCCGGGTCAGCGCCTTTCGTGCGCCCCATGCGGCGGCGATCATGATGACGCCGGCGATCGTGCAGCGGATGCCGACGATCGTGTACGCGCCGGCGTGGTCGCTGGCGACCTTCATGGCCACGAAGGCGCCCGACCACAGAGTCGCCCAGGTGAGGGTCAGCGCGGCCAGGCGCAACGGTGAAATCTGCAACGCGGTCGACCTTTCGGGGTGAGTGGAGAACCCCCGAAACACTAGCCGACCGGGTGACCCCTACACCGCCGAAATGTCCGTCGGGCGCGTGGCGCTCTCACTCGCCGGAACGGACGGCGTCCCAGCCGGCGTCGCGGGCCCCGATGCGCCGTCCGCGTCGTCGGTGCCGCCACCACCTGCTCCGCCGGTGCCACCTGCTCCGTCGGTCTCCTCGGGCTCCTCCACGGGGCGGGTCAGCGACGTGAAGACCTCCCGGTCCTTCGTGTCGACGATCCGCGACTTCGGCCCCTTGCCCTTCTCCGGGAAGGCCTGGGCGAGGGCGTCGGCGAAGCGGGCGGACCGCTCGGCGTTGCCGGTGGCGTTGTAGTGCACCAGGTCGCCTTCGAGGAACCATTCCTGTTCCACGTCGGCGGCCCAGTCGTAGAGGTGCAGGTTCGGGTGCTTCTTCTGCGCATCCCGCAGGGCGTCGTTGAACGGCTCCATGTTGACGATGTCCCATGGCCCGTAGTTGCGGCCGGTCCACGCGGTCGACCACAGGACGCGCTCTCCCTTGAGCTGGTCGAGCATCTGCGCGATGCGGTCGGGGTGCGGGAACCCGTGGCCGACGGCCTCGTTGGCGGCGTCGTTGACGCCCGTGGCGATCACCCAGCACGTGCCTTCCGGCATGCCCTGCGCCTTGAGCTCGGCCACCGACGCGACGGCGCTGGGGTAGTTCTGCCAGCCCTCGGCGGTGGCGCGGGCGCCGAACACCGACGTCACCACGTCTTCGGCGCCGACCTCCAGATAGCGCAGCGCCGCGTTGTCCGACGGATCGGGCAGCTGCACCTCGGAGAACATGCCGATGGACGTCGAGTCGCCGACGTGGACCACGGTCGTGCAGCTGGTGGCGGCCGGGCCCTCTGACTCGGCTTCCGCCTTCTTGGCGTCCATCGCCGCGATGGATTCGGGATCGACCAGGGGACGCTCGTCGACGGCCATCGTCTGATCCGGCGACGCCGTCGCGGGCGCGCCCGTCAGCGAATGCGGCAGGCCCATCATCGCCACGGCGGCCAGCACCACGGTGGCGCCGGCGAGGACGGGACGCGGGAACCCGGGGCCGGCGACCAAATCGCGGCGGGCCCGACGATGCGCGGCCAGCCACGCCTTCACCGGCTCGACGACGCCGTTGCGGCGGATCGGATCTTCCACCATCGTCCACGACAGGGCCGCGAGGAAGAAGGACAGCACGATGACGATCGCCGCGCGCAGCAGCTGATTCTCGTTCAGGCTCGCCGGCAGGTACACCGTCACGGGCAGGTGCCACAGGTAGATGCCGTAGGACCGTTCGCCGATCCAGCGCATCGGGGCGGTGCCCAGCAGCCGGCCGATGATCGTGCGTCCGTGGAGGATGCCGTGGATGACGGCCATGGTGGCCACGCTGAGCACGACCAGTCCACCGCTGAACAGGAACGGGGAGTGGTCGGGCAGCGTCGCGATGAGCCCGATGATGACGGCGATTCCCGCCAGCGACGCGATCTCGGCGGTGAAGCGTCCGGGCTTGGCCTGGCCGCCGCGGTGGACCAGGAAGATGGCCAGGGCGGCGCCGAGCAACAGGCCGCCGGCGCGGGTGTCGGTGCCCTCGTAGATGCGGGTGGCGTCGGCGTCGACGGTGGTCAGGTGGTGCATCCAGAAGAAGCTCGCGGCGGCGAGGGCGACGGTCGCGCCGCCGATGATCCACCGCGCCCGGTGCCGGCGGCCGAATAGCGCGAACAGCAGCGCCAGCACGAGCGGCCACACGAGGTAGAACTGCTCCTCGATGGACAACGACCACATGTGGTCCAGCGGCCCCGGCCCCGCGAATTGGTCGAAGTACGACTGTCCCTGTGCGATGACCCACCAGTTGTTCACGTAGACCAGGGCGCTGAGGGCCTCCCCGATTCGCTCGCCGACGAGTTCCGGGGTGCTCAGCGCGGTGACCAGCATGACCGCGATGACGGTGACCACCACCGCGGGCACGAGCCGCCGGAATCTCCGCAGCCAGAAAGTCCCCAGCCCGAAGGAGTCGCGCCGGTACTTGGCCTTCAGCAGGTTGGTGCTGATCAGGTAGCCGGACAGCGTGAAGAACACCGCCACTCCCAGCAATCCGCCCGGCGCCCACTGTGCGCCGAGGTGGTAGAAGAGCACCGCCATCACGGCGATGGTGCGCAGCCCGTCGAGGGCGGGCACGTATTTGGTGCGGGAATCTACGGGTTTGGGCATGGGAGGGCCTTCGCGGGTCTGCGCTCGGGGCGGGCTGGGGAGGTTCGCGCGCCACTCGGGAATCGCGCCGGGATCATGATGCTCCCGGGCGCAAACAAAGGCCAGACACCAGTTACTGGGGGTTCACCCAATCGCACGTTGCCCCCGGGTGCGGGTGGGCGTCGCAAAGCAAGGGAGTCCGTTGAAGGACGAGCTTTACGACGTCAGCACGACGCCGGGACCCCGTCCTCCCGATCCACCCACTGCTGGAGTGCATCGCGGACCGCATCGGCGTAGGCCGTCGCACCGGTGAGGGTCGGGTGGATGTAGTCGTCGCGGAGCAGCGTCGTGTCCGCCGTGGCGGCGCGGCACCATTCGGCGCCGTAGACGTTGTCGTACTCCTCGGCGAACTCGATGACCTGCTCCTTGGCCTCCGGCATGTACCAGCGGTCGCCGTAGGGCATGACCAGGATGATCACGCGGTCCTCGCCGAGGAGCTCGACGATCTCCTCGAACTCGCCCTCGCGGGCCGCGCCGTTGGTGCCGAAGCCGAGGACCACGAACTGGTCGAGGGTGCCGGCGGCCTCCATGTTGGCGATCATCGTCGGCAGCGCCTCGTAGTGGCGGGACACCGCGCCGTCGACGTAGATGCCCGGGAACTCCTCGTCGAGGGCCGCGGCGCTGGCCAGCAGCACCGAATCGCCCAGCGCGGTGATGCGGTCGCCGGTGGGCATCTTCCGGTCCGGCAGCTTCGGCGCCGCGGCCTGGGCGGCCTCCTGACGCTGAGCGAGGGCCTCGAGGTCCGCCTCCAGGTCGTCGCCGGGACGCGCGCCGCCCGTGATCGCCGCGGGCAGCCCCATCAGCGCCACCGCGACGAGGACGACCGTCGCGCCCGCGAACACCGTGCGGGGCGTGCCCGGGCCGGCCACCCGATCGCGGCGGGCGCGGCGGCGGGCGGCCCGCCAATCGCGGAAGGGCTCGATGACGCCGTTGCGGCGGATCGGATCCTCCACCAGCGTCCACGACATCGCGGCCAGCAGGAAGGACAGCGCGATGACCACGGCGCCGCGCAGCAGCGGCATGTCGTCGAGTTCCTTCGGCAGATACACCGTCACCGGCAAGTGCCACAGGTAAATGCCGTAGGACCGCTCGCCGATCCACCGCATCGGCGCGATGGCCAGAACACGGGCCACGATGGTCCGCTGGTGGAGGATGGAGTGGATGGCGGCCATCGTCGCCAAGCTGAGCACGGCCAAGCCACCGCCGAACAGGAACGGCGAATCGTCGGGCATCACCGCGATGAGGGCGATGATTACCGCGATGCCGACCAAGCCGGAGATCTCCGCGGGCAGGCGCTTGAACTCGGGCGCGCCCGTCTTGCGCACCAGCACGATCGCCAGCAGCGCGCCGAGCAGGAGGCCGCCCGCGCGGGTGTCGGTGCCCTCGTAAATGCGGGTGGCGTCGGCGCCGGCGTCGGACAGGTACGCCATCCACGCGAAGCTCGCCGCGGCCAGCGCCAGCGTCGCCGCCCCGATGAACCACTTCGCCCGCTTCCGCCTCCCGAACAGCGCGAACAGCAGCGCCAGCACCAGCGGCCACACGAGGTAGAACTGCTCCTCGATCGACAGCGACCACATGTGGTCCAGCGGCCCCGTCGACTCGAACTGGTCGAAATACGACTGCCCCTGGGCGATGACGTACCAGTTGTTCACGTACAGCAGGGAACTGATCGACTCGCCCACGCGGTCGCCGAGCTCGCCCGGCGTCGACAGGGCCGTGACCAGGAAGACCGCGGCGACCGTCACCACCACCGCCGGCACGAGCCGCCGGAATCTGCGCAGCCAGAAGGTGCTCAGCCGGAAGGAATCGTGCCGGTACTTCGCCCGCAGCAGGTTCGTGCTGATCAGGTAGCCCGACAGCGTGAAGAACACCGCCACGCCCAGCAGACCGCCCGGCGCCCACGACGCGCCCAGGTGGTAGAAGAGCACCGCCATCACGGCGATGGTGCGCAGACCATCGAGCGCCGGGATGTACGTGGTGCGGGAATCTACGGGTTTGGGCATCTGGCGGGGCTTCCTTTTTGGGGCACGTGCGGGGTGCGGCGCCGGAGTGGGGCGCGACGGGGAGCCGCCGACATGATGGCCGGCGCACGACTGCAACATTCTCCCCGCCGCCGTCGCACCGGCGTTAGTCGTCGCCGGCCGCCCGCCGATTTCGGGGGTGCCTACCCCACCAGGTCGCGCTTGCCGACGGCCACCGCACCCAGAACCATGCCCAGAACGCCGATTGCGGCGAGGACGATGGCGCCGGTCCAGTCGACCGTTCCGTCCGCGGCGTGCGGGGCATGGGCGAACAGCGAAACGTCCATCAGCCAGTCGGGGTAGCCGAAGATCCCGCCGAAGAAGGTGGTCACGCCGGACCAGGCGACGGGGATCCACGCCAGCCACGCGACCTTCGGAAGCACGGCGGCGAAGAAGGCCGCGATGCCGGCCGCGGCGATGGCGGCGGGCCACTGCCCGCCGAGCGACCACAGTGCGCCGGAGGCGATGTCGGGAGTGTCCGTCGACGCCTGCGCGGCGGTCGCGCCGAGCGGTGCGGCGATGGCGATGATCACGGTCACCGCGGCGACCGCCACCGCCCACGCGACGACGTAGGGCCGCGGGCGCCGGACTCCGGAGGCGAGCTCCGGCGTCAAACGCCCGGCGGCCTCGTCGCCGTGGACGGACAGCGTCGCCTGCACGGCGGTGCACGCGACGAGGAGACCCAGCCACGTGCCCATCAGCTCGGTGAACACGTCCTCCATCGTCGAGCCGCCGGCCATCTGCCGGGCGAGCTCGGCGGTGCCGGGGGAGGACTCGAGCATGGAGGTCATCTCGCCGGTCATGGACATGAAGAAGATGGTCAGCGCGATCGTGGCCACCGCCCAGCCCAGCAACGTCGGCCATTCCAGCCGGGCCCGCAGGCCCCACGATCCGTGTCCTCGCCACTGCGTCGTGCGCCGCGCCGAGCCCCGCTCGCCGCGGGCCGGCCACGTCGCCCCGAGATCGCGCCGGGCGGCGACGGTCATCGACGCCCACACCATGACGAGCACCACCGCGGCCATGGGGATCAACGCCCACGCCCGGTTCTCGCTGAAGGGGGCCACGACGTCGCGCCACCCCAGCGGCGACAGCGGCCGCAGCCAGTCGAGTTCGCGTACATCCGCGATGGCGCGCACGGCGAAAGCGAGCCCGAGATAGGCCATGCCCAGGCCACGGGCGCCGCGCGCGGTTTTCGCCGCGTGCCCCGCCAGCAGACCGATCGCCCCGGCCGCCGACGTCGCCGCCGCCACGACGGCCCCGGTGAGCATGCAGCCGATGGCGGACATGCCTTCGATGGCGGTGGAGCACGCCAACAACGCCAGCGTCGACCCGAGCCCGAGCGCCGCGCAGGCGCCGATGACGACGATGGCGGCGGAGGCGGCGTGGGTGCGCGTCGTCAAGCCCGAGGACCGCACGATCTCGGCGATGCCGTCGTCCTCGGTCGCGCGAGTCAGCCTCACGGCCAGCAGGATCGCCATGACGGAGCCGAGGATGGACACCCACATCCCGGTTTCCCACTGCGTGAACGCGCCGAAGGTGAACGGGTCGGGGACGATGCCGTACATCGCGCGCAGGCCGAGATTGACGCGCATCGGCTCGGCGAGGACCTCGAGTTCGGTCTGGTTCGGGTAGGTCGCGCGGTAGGCGGGCGGGGTGACCGCCATGAATGCGATGAGCGGGGTCAGCCACCCGATGAGGAATCCTCGGCGGGTGCGCAGGTGCAGGCGCAGCAGGGTGGTCATCGCTGGTCACCGGCTTGTTCGCGGGTGCTTGACGACGCTCCGGAGGGGCCGTGGCCCGCCCGCGCCTCACCGGAGTAGTGGTCGAGGAAGATGTCCTCGAGCCCGGCGTCGGTGCAGGAGATGTCGGTCGCGCCGCGGGAGAGCAGATCGGACAGGGCGGCGGGGACGTCGTCGCGGGGGAGCAGGCGCTCGACGCGGGATCCGTCCGGCAGCGTGGCCGCGAGCTTGGAGCCGCGCAGGTGCGTCAGATCCGCCAGCGACCCGGATTCGACGAGGCGGCCCTCGCGGATGATGGTGATGTCGTCGGCCAGATCCTGGACCTCCGACAGGATGTGGCTGGACAGCAGGACCGAGGCTCCCGCGGCGACGCGCTCGCGGACGACTGCGGCGAACTCCCGCTCCATGAGCGGGTCGAGGCCCGACGTCGGTTCGTCGAGGACCAGCGCATCGACGTCGGCCGCCAGCGCCGCGACGAGCATGACCTTCTGGCGGTTGCCCTTGGAGTATTCGCGGTTCTTCTTCGTCGGGTCGAGGCGGAAACGCTCGATCAGTTCGGCGCGCACGGCAGGGTCGTCGCCGCGGGAATCGCCCGCGCCGCCGGCCCGGAGTTTCGCCAGCGTGGCCAGCGTCTGCCCGCCGGTGAGCTGTGGCCACAGGGCGACGTCGCCCGGAACGTACGCGACGCGTGCCGTCGCCGCCGCCGGATCGCGCACCGGGTCGTGGCCCAGGACATCGATGGTGCCCCCGTCCGGGCGGAGCATGCCGAGGATCGCCCGGATCGCCGTCGACTTGCCGGCGCCGTTGGGGCCCAGGAACCCGCGCACGGTGCCCCGGCGGACCGTGAGATCCAGGTCATCGACCGCGGTGAACGACCCGAAGCGCTTGGTCAGGCCGCGCACGGTGATGGCGGGGGCGTGGGCGTCGTGAAGCGAATCGGTGCGGGGACGGGGCGTGGAATCAGCTGAGGTCACGGGAATACTCCTCGATGTAGGAGCCGAGCCGGTCGAAGGCGAGCTCGACGAAGCGGCGCTGGCCCGGGGCGGGGTATGCGGCGGTGACCAGCGCGCGGGCCGGGCGATTGGCCGCGAAGAAACGGAGGGAGGGGATGAGCGACGGCGGCAGTTCGCCGTATTGCTCGACGATGGCGAAGCCGCGGTCGACGAGGTCGCGGGCGTCGTCGTCGGTCCAGCCGGGATCGGCCAGGGCGGCGATGCGGAGGTAATAGTCGGCGATCTCGGCCGGGTCGGCGTGGTCGAGGAGCTCCACGACGTCGTCGTTGATGTGCCCCAGGCGTGCGGCGATGTCGGACAGGCGGCGCTCGCGGCGCATGAGCGTCAGCGCGCGGCGGTCGCCCGTGGCCTCGATCGCCGTTTCGATTGCGTCGTAGACCGCGGACAAGCGGGCGGGGAGGGCCTCGGCGGGGGCGCCGTCGGCGGCGGCGTCGCGCAGGCGGGCCAGCCGGGACCGGTGCTCCTCCAGCTCGGCGATGCGCTCGTCGATGGAGGCGATGGCCGCGTCGAGGCCGTCGGCGTCGGGGAC
>NZ_DURI01000340.1 GCF_012837295.1 Corynebacterium sp.
GCTCTGCGACGACGTACCGGCGAGCACCGCCGCCGCCGTCAGCGACAGCGCCGCCACCGTCCACAGCAACCCTCGCCAGCCGACGAGGAGAGACAGCGCGCCAAGGACGGGCGCCGCGAGGACGGCGGTCAACGTCGTCGTCGCCGTCACCATCGTGGCCGCTCGGCCCTGCTCGGCGGGCGTCGCAAAGCAGGCGGCCGCACCCGACTGCAGGGTCGGGTTGAGTATCGCCGTCGCCGCGCCGATGCCGAGGCAGAAGGTGGCGAGCATCGGCCACTCGGACACCGTGCCCACCGCGCTGAACGCCCCGAGCAACGTCAGTCCCAGGACGGTGGCGGCCGGGCGGCTGATGCGCTGGACCAGGGCCGCGTAGATCAACCCCGCGGCCACCGCGGAAATGCCGCCGAGGCCGCGCACGCCGCCGACCTCCGCGGGCACGTCGCCGCGGCCGCCGCCAGCGACACGACCGCGAAAAGCGCGCGTCGGGCGCGGTTCGGGTCGACTCCGAGGCCCGCGGCGGCTTCGTCGCCCTGCGCCAGCACGTCCAGGGTGGCCGCGTGGCGCGCGAAGAGGAGCAGCGACAGCAGGGTCATGGCGGCGACGGGCGGCAGCAGCCCCCAGGCGGCGGCGCCGAACGAGCCCATCGTCCAGAACAGCACCGTGGCCGTGGATTCGGTGTCCGGCACCAGGTAGATGATCACCGCCATCAATGCCTGCAGCCCGGAGGCGATCACGACTCCGGTGAGCACGAGGCGCACGGGGCTCACGCCGGCGGAACCCCGGTGGGCGGTGAACCACACCAACGCGCTCGTGGCGATGGCGCCGAGGAACGCGCCGGCGGCGACGAGGACGGTATTCGACGTCGCGGCGAGAGCGGCCAGCCCGAGGGTGGAGAACCCGCCCAGGACGATGGTCACGGACACCGCGCCCACGGAGGCTCCGGCGGACACCCCGAGGATGAAGGGATCCGCCAGGACATTGCGGACCAGCGCCTGGGTCACCGCGCCGCACGCGGACAGTGCCGCCCCGACCAGGGCCGCGAGCAGAACGCGCGGAGCCCGGATCCGCCACACGATCTGGTAGCCGGTGACTTCCTCGAACGAAAGGTCTCCGCCGGTCAGGGCGGCCCAGAGGAATCGGAGGGCGTCGCCGAAGGCGATGGTCGCCCCGCCGAGCGCGGTGCCCGCTATCAGCGAAACCGCCAGTGCCGCGGTCAGGGCCGCAACGACGACGGCGGCGGCCAGGGGGCCGGGCCGGGATGCGGGGCGGGGGAGCGGGCAGTCATGCGGCGCCGCCGAAACGTCCGGCATGACGGGAATCTTCCGTCATGATGATAATGAAAGTCAATTTCATGAGCGATGTGCCCGGGGCCGGCGGAGTGGCGCCCGCCGGTCAATCGAGCGGCGGCGGTCAGCCGTGTTCCGGCTCCACGTTGAAGGCCCACATGATCCCGAACTTGTCGAAGACCTGCCCGTAGTATGCGCCCCACGGCGCCTGTTCGAAGGGCATGTTCACGGTGCCGCCGGCGGCGACGAGCGCATCGATCTTCGCGCGGGCCTCGTCGACGTCGTCGAACTCGTAGAGCAGCGAGTAGATCGACCCCTGCACGACGTATTCCTCGCCGGGCATGCCGTCGCCGCCGGTGATGGTGCCGCCGGGCAGGTCCAGCTTCGCGTGGGCGACCAGGTTCGGGTCCGGCTCGAAGGGCATGCCCTCCATCGGTTCGTTGTCGCCGTACTTCA
>NZ_DURI01000341.1 GCF_012837295.1 Corynebacterium sp.
CCGCCAACGCCGCCGCCCCCGAGCGCCGTCGCCGCCGCCGTTCCCGCACCGCCGCCCAGTAACGATCCACGCCGAAGAGGCGTCGTCAAGCAAGTCTTTTGCTTTGCGACGCCCGCGCCCAACCACCACAGGGAGAAAAACCATGAGCACCCCCGCCGCCACCTTCACCGCCGACGGAACCGCCCACGCCAACGGCGCCGGCAACAACGCCCCCGAGGGCACCCGCGCCGCCACCATCACCCGCACCGAGGTCGAGGACTTCCTCTACCGCGAGTCCCGCCTGCTCGACGACCGCCGCTTCGAGGAGTGGATCGAGTGCTACCGCGCCGACGCCGAGTTCTGGATGCCCGCGTGGGACGACGCCGGCGAGCTGACCGAGGACCCCCAGTCCGAGATCTCGCTGATCTACTACCCCAACCGCGGCGGCCTGGAGGACCGCGTCTTCCGCATCCGCACCGACCGCTCCTCGGCGACGTCGCTGCCCGAGCCGCGCACCGGCCACAACATCACCAACGTGGAGATCCTCGAGCGCCGCGACGGCGAAATCGACGTGACCTTCAACTGGATCACGTTCTACTTCCGCTACAACACCACCGACACGTACTTCGGCACCACCAACGTCACCCTCGACGTCACGGGCGAGTCGCCGCTGATCACCAAGAAGCGCGTGGTGCTGAAGAACGACTACATCCACCACGTCGTCGACATCTACCACGTGTAACCGACCCCGAACCGAGGAGAAACCCATGACGCACCAGATCGCGCTCGCCTTCGAGGACGGCATCACCCGCTTCATCGACTGCGAAGAAGACCAGACGGTCGCCGACGCCGCCTACAAGGCCCGGATCAACATCCCCTTCGACTGCCGGGACGGCGCCTGCGGAACGTGCAAGGCGTTCTGCGAGGCCGGCGACTACGAGGACGGCGAGTACATCGAAGACGCCCTGTCCGACGCCGAGGCCGCCGAGGGCTACTGCCTGCCGTGCCAGATGACGCCGCTGACCGACATCGTGCTGCAGGTCGCCACCACCTCCGAGCAGGCCAAGACCGGGGCGTCGACCGTCACCGGCACGATCACCGACATCACCCGCCACTCCGAGTCGACCGTCGGCTTCTCCGTCGAGCTCGAGGACCGCTCGCAGCTGGCGTACCTGCCGGGCCAGTACATGAACATCACCGTGCCGGGCACCGATCAGACGCGCTCGTACTCCTTCTCCTCCGGCCCGTCCGAGGACACCGTGTCCTTCCTGGTCAAGCTGACCCGCGGCGGCCTGATGACCGGCTACCTCGAGGAGCGCGCCAAGGTCGGCGACAAGCTGGCCATGACCGGCCCGATGGGCTCGTTCTTCCTGCGCGAGCCGCTCAACCCGATCCTGCTGCTGGCCGGCGGCACCGGCCTGGCGCCGGTCCTGTCGATCCTGGAGAAGCTCACCGAGGACGAGCTGCTCGACGTGCCCGTGCGACTGATCTACGGCGCCACGTTCGACATGGACCTGGTCAAGCTCGACGTCCTGGACACCTTCAAGGACCGCCTGCCCGACTTCGACTACTTCACCGTGGTCTCCGACCCCGAGTCGAACCACGAGCGCAAGGGCTACGTCACCCAGCACATGACCGACGAGCACCTGCACGACGGCGAGGCCGACGTCTACCTGTGCGGCCCGCCGCCGATGGTCGAGGCCGTCCGCGTGTTCCTGGCCGACCAGCCGAACCCGCCGGAGAACTTCTACTACGAGAAGTTCTCCTCCGCCGCCGCCCCGGCCGGCGCCGGCGCCTCCGAGGTCGAGGTCACCGCGACGTCGACCGGCGAGGGCGACGCCGCCCGCGACGAGGTCACCGTGTCCGCTCCCGGCGTGGTCACCGGCGAGGTCCACTCCGCCAAGGCCGACTCCACCTCCCAGTTCGAGGCCCGCATGGCCCTCGAGCTCGGTGCCCTGGAGCTCAGCCTGCACCGCCTCAAGGACATCGACCTGGAGGAGTTCCGCCGCCTGGCGGTGGCCGTCAACGAGCACATCGACGGCGAGAAGATCGTCGACTCGGATGCGTTCACCAAGTCCAACAACGAGTTCCACGAGTTCCTGTTCACCCGCACCGGCAACCCGGCGATGCTGGCGGCGTACCGCAACCTCGAGGTCATCGAGGTCATGAACCGCGAGCTCGCCGACGCGAAGTGGATCCAGGGCGACATCGCCGACGAGCACCTGGCCATCGTCGAGGCCGTCGCCGACCGCGACAAGGCGCGCGCCGCGGAGCTGATCCGCGCGCACAACACCCACGCGATCGACACCATGCACCGCGCCATCGACGACGAGGCGGCCACGGCATGAGCGGCCCCGTCATCGGACTGAAGAAGGCCACGCGCTCGGTGGGCGACGGAGCCTCCGGCGACGGCACCGGGGCCGGCGCGCCCGTCGGCGCCGACATCGGCGAGCGTCCCCGCCTGATCACCCCGGAGCGGTTCTTCGGCCAGGGCGTCGTCATCACCGGCGCCGCCCAGGGCATCGGCCGGGCCGTCGCCCAGCGCATCGCCCACGAGGACGCCTCGGTGCTGCTCGTCGACCGCGCGGACCTGGTCCACGAGGTCGCGGAGTCGCTGGCCGACGTCGGCGCCGGCACCGTGCATTCGGTCACCGCCGATCTGGAGACCTTCGAGGGCGCCTCCGCCGCGATGGCCGCGGCCGCCGAGAAGCTGCCGTCGGTCGACATCGTGATCAACAACGTCGGCGGCACCATCTGGGCCAA
Organism: Corynebacterium sp.; assembly: GCF_012837295.1. Lineage (GTDB taxonomy): Bacteria > Actinomycetota > Actinomycetes > Mycobacteriales > Mycobacteriaceae > Corynebacterium. Next base: position 2,743 of record NZ_DURI01000341.1, read on the forward strand.
GCCGTACGAGCACTACGCGCCGGAGGAGATCGAGAAGGAGATCCGCCGGAGCCTGTTCCCCACCCTGTGGATGTGCCGGGCCGCGATGCCCGTGCTCATCGATGGCGGCGGCGGGACGATCGTCAACGTGTCGTCGGTGGCCACGCGCGGCGTCAACCGCGTGCCCTACGCCGCGTCGAAGGGCGGGGTCAACGCCCTGACCTCGGCGCTGGCGCTGGAGGCGGCGGAGCACAACATCCGCGTGGTGGCCACTGCCCCGGGCGGCACCCTGGCCCCGCAGCGCCGCGTCGCCCGCGGCCCGTCGCCCGAGGGCGAGCAGCAGGAGGCCTGGTACCGCCGGATCGTGGACCAGACCGTCGATTCCACCGTGATGGGCCGCTACGGCACGCTCGAGGAGCAGGCCGGCCCGATCTGCTTCCTGGCGTCCGAGGAAGCGTCCTACATCACCGGTTCCGTCCTCCCCGTCGCCGGCGGCGACCAGGGCTGATCCGGGCCCGGTGTCCGACCGGGGCCGCTCCGGTCCCGTGATGGGCCCGGGCCATTCCGGCCCCAACGCTCGACCGGGGCCGCTCCGGTCCACCGCGGCGCCCGCCGAATCCCCGATGCGAATCGGATCGGATTCGGCGGGCGCCGTTTCGTCGTCGGGGCAGGATGAGAACCGGATTCGGGTGCGCTGGACCGGGCGGCGCGTCACGTACCATCGGGGCACCATGCAGACCCGACGCCCGACGATCCAGAACCCGATCAGCCGCGCCCCGGCGCGTTCGTTGATCGAGCGCGTCGCGGCCACCGCGCCCGGCTCGGGGGCGTTGATCGTCCTGACGGGCCCGGCGGGGTCGGGCAAGTCGGCGGTGCTCGACGACGTGCTGGCCAACCTCCCCGGTTTCCAGGGCATCCGGGTGGCCGCGCTGCCGTGGGAAAAGGACGTCCCCGGGGGCATCCTGGCCCATGCGGCGACGAAAGCCGGCGCCGCGCCGGCGGATTCCCTGTCGGAGGCGTCGCTGCTCGAATCCGGGCCGGGCGGCACTGCGTCGGCGTCCGCCATCGCCGCGTTGGGGGCACGGCTGGCGGCGCACGTCGATCTTCCCGGTTCGTCGACCGTCATCGTCGTCGACGACGCCCAGCACGCCGACGCCACCTCGCTGCGCCAGCTGGCGGGAATTTCCAAACGCCTGGTCAACGGCCGCGTGGCGGTGATCCTGTCGGCCGACGAATCCGGCGGCGCCGCCGACGCCGGCCTCCGCGAGCTCATCGGCATCGCCGACGTGGTCGCCGCCATCGCCCCGCTGCAGGTGTCCGAGGTCCGCGACCTGGTCTACAACTCCGTCGGCGTCCCCGTCGACGCGACCGCCGCGACGGCCCTGCGCCGCATCACCGGCGGTTGGCCGGGCCGCATCCACGAGGTCCTCGACGCCGCCCCCGCCGACCACTGGCGCGCGCCGGCACCGTCGATTCCACTGCCCCCGACGTGGGCGGCGTCGCTGCGCGGGCGTTTGTCCTCGCTTTCCGACGACGTCCGCCACGTCGCAGAGGCCGTCGCCATCTTCGACGGCGGGGCCCCGGTGCCGTTGGTCCGCGAACTCGCCGCAGTCGATGCGGGGGCGTCGGCAAGCTCCGGGGCCGCCGGCGGTTCCGGTTCCCCCTCCGGTTCCCGCGACGATGCCCTCGACGCGGCGGTCGCGGCCGGTCTCCTCCGGGTCACCGCCACCGCCGGCTCCGCCACCGTCGATTTCGCCGTGCCCATGGACCGCGCGGTGCTGCTGGCCGAGCTGCCCCCGTCCCGGCGCGAACGCCTCCACGCCACGGCGGCGGACCGGTTGCTGGCCCTCGACGACGAGATCGGCGCCATCCGGCAACTGGCCTCCGCCGCCACCGGCCCCGACGCTGACCTGTCCGCCGCGCTCGCCGACCACGGCCGCGCCACCGGCGCCCGCGGCCACTGGCGCGACGCGGCCCGCCACCTGCGCCTGGCCGCCGACCTCGCCGCCGACGACGACACCCGGCGGTCGCTGAGCCTCGACGCCATCGAAGCCATGATCTCCGCCTCGGACATCCCCGAGGCCCGTCTCCACGCCCGTTCCCTCGAACCCGGTCCCGCCGATCCCCTCCAGGATGCGCTCCTGGGCTACCTCGCCCTGCACGAGGGCCGACGCGGTGAAGCGGGCAACCGAATCGACCGCGCGGCCACCGCCGCCGACGCCGAGTTCTCCGCCCTCCCCTCCGACCTGCGCGCCCGCATCGCGGCCCGCAAGGTCCTGCTCGGCCTCGTCGACTGGAAGCCCGAGGATGTCGTCGCCTGGGCCGACCGCGCCCGCCAATGGTCCGGGCCCCGCGACGGATCCGCCGCCGAAGCCTCCGCCATCGCACTGATCGGCCAAGCGGCACTGGACGGCCGCATGCCGTCCACGGGGCGTCGTGAAGCACATTCACCCCTCCACGCGCAGCGGCGCGACATGGCCCTCGGCTGGTTGTCCCTGGTCCACGACGACCCCGTGCTCGCCCGGCAGCTGCTGCAGAACCGCACCCAGGCCGAAGGCTCCGAACGCATCAGCCTGTGGATGGACGGTTGGCTCGCCCGCTCCCACTACGTCCTCGGCGAATGGGCCGACGCGATGAACGTCGTCGAACGCGGCCTGGCCCGTGCGGAGCGCTACGAGATCAAGCTCCTCGAACCGCTGCTGCTGTGGACCGGCGCGCAGATCGCCGCCTATCGCGGCGATACCGGGCTGGCGCGGTCCTACGTCAACCGGCTGAGCATCAGCCCGGACTCCTTCCACATCCAGTCCATCCCGTCGGCGATGTGCCGCATGCAGGTGGCCACCCTGGCCACCGACTCCGCCACCGCCGCCCGCGCCGGCGACATGCTCGCCGACATCAACTCGCGCCGCGACATCCTCCACCCCGGTTTTTGGCCGTGGGAGGACGTCTACGCGCAGGCGCTGCTGCGCGTCGACCGCGTCGACGACGCCGAGGCGGTCACCGAATCCGCCCTCGACCGCCACGACGGCAGCGGCATCCTGTCCCTGCAGGCGAAAATGTCCGTCCCCGCCGGTGGCTTGGCCATCGTCCACGGCGACGCCGACCGCGGCATCCGGCTTCTCGACGACGGCGTCGACGCCATCGAGTCCGTCCCCATGCCCGCGTACCAGAGCCGCATCATCTACGAATACGGGCAGGTCCTGCGGCGGCTCGGGCGGCGGCGCCGGGCCGACGAGATGTTCGCCCGCGCCGGCGAGATCTTCGCCGCCATGGGCGCCACCGAGTTCGTCGACCGCTGCAACCGCGAGCGCCGCGCCGGCGGCCTGGGCACCCGCGTCACCAACTCCGCCGGCCTGACGCCGCAGGAGGAGGAGATCGCCGCGATCATCGCCGACGGCGCCTCCAACCGCGAGGCCGCCGCCGAGCTGTTCCTCTCGCCGAAGACCGTCGAGTACCACCTCACGCGCGTGTACCGGAAACTCGGCATCCGCACCCGATCCGAGCTGCCGGGGGCGCTGCGGCGGAGGTGACGGGACCGCCGCCGCCATGGCGCACCCTTCTCCGGGGGCGCGCCGAGGCGTCGCAAAGCAACTGCCCGGCACCGGCACCGGCCCCGAACTCACGCCGCGGCGTGGGCCAGCCTGGCCAACGCCTCCGCGACGACCACGGGCACCTCGCACGGATCCGTGACGCGGACGACGACCTTCCCCTGGTTCTGCAGCTCCTTTTCGCGGCGGCGCTCCTCGCGGATGATGTCGTCGGTCTTGCCGTACGTCACGCCGTCGTACTTCACGTCGCCGTCGACTTCGAGGATCAGCCACCCGTTGATCAGGAAGTCGACGTAGTAGCGCTCCCCCGTCCGCCGGTCGATGAACTCCGCCTGCACCTCCACCGTCACGACGCCCGCCACCGCGCCCAGCAGCAGCCTCGCCTGCGACTCGCGCACGCTGCCGGAGTTCGGGATCGACAGCGCGACCGCCTCGCGGACGATGGGCGCGCCCTTGAACCTCGGGCCGGCGAGCATCGACGCGCGCAGCTTGTCCACCGCGAGCCCCGGCCACTTCCTCCGCGCGGAGTCGATGGCGGCGACGCCGGCCTCGAGGCCCTCGAAACAGCAAACGTCGCGCAACGTCCGGTGGATCCGCGTGACCCGCATCCCGTGTTCCACGTACACCCGGTCCGCCGCC
>NZ_DURI01000342.1 GCF_012837295.1 Corynebacterium sp.
CGAGGGGCGGCCGTGCGGGGCAGCCCGCCGACCGTCGGCCCCGCGATGGTCAGCCCTCTTCCCGATACGGCTGCAGCAGGTCCGCCATGTCCAGGCGGTGGCTGTCGGCGATGCGGGAGAAGCGCTCCGGGTAGCAGGTGAGGACGAGAATCTGACTGTCCTCGCCTGCGCGGGCGAACGCGTTGTTCATCTTCCGCAGGCGATCCGGATCGGAGTAGCCCAAAGCGTCGTCGATGATCACCGGCGCGCCGCCCTCCCCGTCCATCACGCCGGCGACGGCCAGGCGCAGCAACACGTCAATCTGTTCCTGGGCGCCGCCGGACAGCGCATCGAACTCGAAGGTGCCCGAGGCGTTCGACCGGGATTTCACGGCCATGCCCTCGTCCAGCTCGAAGGTCGTGCTGTGCCCGAAGACGGCGCCGCCGTACTGCGCGAGCTTCTGCAACAGCGGTTCGCCGATGGTGCGGCGGGTGTCCCGGCGGGCTTCCTCCAGCGTCTCGTAGAGCAGCTTCGCCGCAGCGGCGCGCCGATTAATGGACTCGAGCTCGCGGCGCAGGCGGGTCCGTTCCGCATCGGCGTCGGCGAGCTCCTCGTTGACGCCGGAGACCGACTTCAATTCGCCCGTCAGGGCGCCACGGCGGATGCGCAGCTTGATCTGCTCGTCGCGCAAACCAGACAGGTGCGACTCCGCCCCCGCCAGCGATGCGTCCGCGTCTTCGGCACCGCGCTCGACGAGCGCCGCCTGCGCCCGTTCGGCGGCGGCGCCGGCCAGATCGAACTTTTCCGCGGCATCGGCCAGGCGCTGCGCCAGCGCCTCATCGTTCTCGCGGCCGCGGGCATCGGTGAGCGCATCGACGGCCCGGCGCACGTCTTCCACGCGGGCATGCTCGTCGGCCTGCTTCGCGTGCAACTCATGGCGGGCGGGGCGGGCGCTCATCGACTGGGCGGCCTGCATCGCGGCCTCGTACTCGCCCGCCGTGGTGCGCTCGCGCTCCTTGGCCTCGTCGAGGATCGTCTGCGCCTCGCCTTCATCGGTGGGCATGTCGACGTCGCCGAAGTCCCCGGCGCCCCCGTCCCCGGCCCCGGCCCCGTCACTGTTGCCGTCAACGTCGCCATTGCCCGACCATCCCGAGATCATGTCGGCGCGGATGGCCGGGTACGCCTCGACATCGGCATCCAGGCCGTCGCGGGCATCGCGGATCTCACCGAGATCCCGGTTGCTCAGCTCGGCCTCCAGCCGCGTGCGGGCGATCTCCAGCTCTGACTCGACGGCGGCCCGGGCCTTGGCCTTCTCCTCGGCCCGCTGGACGGAACTGACGCCCAGTTCGGAGAGGATGTCGTCGAGCTTCTCCTTCGCCAGCGCCGCCCGGCCGGAGTACTCGCCCGCCCCGTCGCCGGGCGTCACGGTGACGGTCACGTCGCCGACCCGGACGCTCGTCGGCGCGGTGACCGGCCGCGTGACCGGCGCCGACCCGACGGAGACGTCCTCGCCATCCACGGACACGGTCGACTCCGACGCCGCGGTGACCGTCAACTCCGACGACGACGCCTCCAGCACCGTCGTCGCCGTGCGCCACTCGTGCTCGGCGTCGTAGGCGCGCTTCGCGTCGTCGCCGGTGATGCGGTGCTCCGCCAAGCGCCGGCGCTTGTCGCGCACGACCTCGTCGAGCTCGCGCACCCTCTCGAGCACGTCCTCCAGTTCCGCGAGCTTGCGGACGTTCGCGCAATGAGTCAGATCGTCTCCCGCCACGTGCAGCAGTCGGCGGGCACGTTCCCGGCGGGCCCGCGTGGCCACGACCTTCGCCTCGATCTCGTCGACTTCCCGCGCCTCCGCCTCCGCGGCCTCGCGCAGCGGCGCGAGCTCTTCGACGACCCGCTCCAGCGACGCCTGCGCCTGCTTCTCCTGGGCGATCAGTTCATCGCGCGCCTCGCGGGACTGGCGGGCGTTCTTCAGCTCCACCGTCGCCAGCGTCACCGCGTCATCCGCCTTCGACTTCGCGTGGCGGAACTCGGCGAGCTCGGACACGGTCCGGCGCCACGTGGCGACCTCGGCCTCGGCCTCGGGCAGCGCGGATTCCAGCGCGGCCCGGCGGGCGTCGTTCTTCTCGGCCTCGTCCACCAGATCCCGGACCTGGGCGACGCGCGCCGACGCCGCCGACCACCGCGCCTCGACCGCTTCCACCGCTTCACGCGCTTCCTTCAGCGACGACTTCTCGCGCCCCTGCGCCGTGTAGTACAGGGCGCGCTCGGCCAGTGCGGCCTCGACGATGGACTTTTGCCCCTCCGTCTCGGCCGTACCGCCCGATGCCTCCTGCAATGCTTCCGTCACCTTGGCGTAGTCGCCCATCTGCAGGGCCTTCTGCTCGGTGCCCTGCCGCGCAACGAAGGCGTTCCACAACTCCCGGGTGCCCTCGCCGCGCGTCAGCTGGTCGAGCCACTGCTGGGCGGCCTCGCCCGTCAGCTGCTGCGACGACGGCTCGATGACGGAGATCTCCGTGGCCGTCGCCGCCCGCGGGCCGGCGAATACCTTGCGCAGCGTGAACCGCGTCTGCCCCAGCGTCATGTCCAGCGTGATGTCCGGGAATGCGTCGCGGTTGTTGGGCCGCAGCGCCTTCGTCTCCTTGCGCTCGGCCTTCGCGGGCCACGACAGCGCCACGTGGATGGCCTCGGCGATGGTCGATTTCCCCATCTCGTTGTCGCCGGCGATGACCACCACGCCGCGATCCGGCAGGTCGTCCACGCGCAGGTGATCGATGCCGCGGACGTTCTTCAACTCGATCGAGTGCAGTTTCATGGCGGCTCCCCTTACTTCCCGGTCCCGGCCAGGCGCGCGAGTAGCGCCAGCGCGTCGGCGGCGGTGCGCCGGTCCTCTTCGGCCAACGACGGGTCCGTCGTCCGCTCCTTCAACCGTTCGGCCGCATCAAGCGGGAACCCGTTGACGCCCAACGAACCGATGTCCCCGTCCTCGGGCACCACCGTGATCTCCGAACCGCTGCCCCGCCGGTACAGCGCGGCGAATGACGGGGCGATCTCGCGCAGCCCGCGCTTCAGCTCGGCGTCGGCGATGAGGTTCAGCGTTCCCCGCAGCGAGTACTTCACGCAGGTCCGGGACTTGTCGCTGAGCATCCGCAGCTCGTCCAACCACGCCCGCGCATCCTCGACCCCGGCGAAATCGCGCTCCATCGCCCGGAAGTCCCACTGCCCGATGTGCGCGGCCTCCACCAGCGGCTCACGGTCGGGCCAGACGTCGACGACGAGCGCATTCCCGGAGTGCTTCTCCTTGTCGTCGTAATCCGTCGTCTCCGGCGACCCCGAAAACCACATCCGCCCGGCATCGTCGAGCTTCTGCGTCGAGTGCGAGTCACCCACCGCGACGTACTGCACGGTTCGCTTGCCGACGGCCTCGGCCACCGCCGCCAGAGACAGCGTCTCGCCGACTTCGGCGCCGAATCCGGCGACCTGGCCGTGGGCGACGGCGATGCGCACGCCCGTGGTGGGCTCGAGCGGCTCGAGAGCTTCGGCGAGCAGATCCGAATCCGGCGACCGGCTGGTCAGCGGCGCCCCGACGATCTCCACGCCCGGGCGCACCTCCACCGGGACCGAGTCGCGCAGCACGTGCACGCCCGACATCGCGACCTCGTCGAACACCTTCCGGTGGTAGATCGACGTCGCATCCAGAGCATCGTGATTTCCCGGCAACAGGTACACGGGCACCGGCAGCTCGCGGATCGCGTCGAGCGCGCGCTGGAAATCGCGCTCGGGCAGGGTATTCGACTCGAAGACGTCGCCGGCCACGACGATGAACTCCGCCCCGCGTTCCTGAGCCAACCTGCCGATGCGCCGAACCGCCTCCAACCTGTCGGCGGAATACCTCGCCTGAGCTTCGCCGTCGCCCTCCTTGAGGAACCACCGCGTCATGCCCAGCTGCCAGTCCGACGTGTGCAGGAACCGCACCGCGCCTTCCGGTGCTCCACCCCGACCGTCGGCCGCCCGCGAATCCCGCCGCTCATCCATGCCCCGATTCCTATCAGAGCCCCCGGATCAACGCCC
>NZ_DURI01000343.1 GCF_012837295.1 Corynebacterium sp.
CCGCCGATTTCGTGCGCGGGTCGTCGGACCTGGTGCGCGGCATCGCGCCGTCGCCGCTGCTGGAAGGGCGGCACGGCGAATCGCTCGTCGACGAATCGGCGTCGCTGGGCGGCGGGGCGCTGCTCTACGGCGGCACCGTCGTCGGTCGGGGCGCCGAGGTCGGCGCGGGCGCGCGGCTGGACCAGACCGTCGTGTTCGACGGGGCGAAGATCGGTGCGGGCGCGGTGATCGAGCGGTCGATCATCGCCGCCGGCGCGACGATCGGCCCGCGCTGCGTCATCCGCGACGCGGTGATCGGCGAAGGCGCCGACGTCGGCGCCCGTTGCGAGCTCATTTCGGGCGCCCGGGTGTGGCCCGGGGTCGTGCTGCCGGACGGTGGAGTGCGCTTCTCCACCGACGTGTGACCTGATTCACCGACGGGGGAGAAGTCTCAACCCTGACTTCATCCCCCACGGCGGGGGGACCGGTCTCCGGGGGCTTTCTGAGTTTTCGCGGTGAATCAACCCGACCGCTTGACCTCCACGGGGTTTCACGTGTGTAATCACAAGTGTGTGATTGCGGGGAACCGGGTTCCCCCAGAATCGCGAAGACCACATTTCCACCCCGTTGACCAGGCAGGAGGCCCCGCATGGATGAATCCACCATGTTCGGCGGACGCGCCGTGGGACGGGATTCGAGCGTGGGGGAGTCCCAGGTGCACGAAACGACGGCAGTCGAGCAGCCCCGCCCGCTGGTGGATTGGGCCGATGATCTGACCGGGCTGTTCGAGGCGGTCGACGAGGATTGGCAGGAGCAGGCGCTGTGCGCCCAGACCGATCCGGAGGCGTTCTTCCCCGAGAAGGGCGGTTCGACCCGTGAGGCCAAGCGCATCTGCCGCGCCTGCGGCGTCCGCGACGAGTGCCTCGAGTTCGCCCTGGCCAACGACGAGCGCTTCGGCATCTGGGGCGGCCTGTCCGAGCGTGAGCGCCGCCGCCTGAAGAAGCAGATCGGCTAGATCGGCAGCAGAGCCTGAGCGAGACCAGAAGAGACCCGGAATTCCCGGGTCTTTTTTCGTGCCCGGACCTAGAAGCTGTCGTCGTACCCCGGATCGACGACGGAGGGATCGATGTTGAGGTGCACGGCGACCAGGCGGGCCAGGACGTTGCGCAGCACGTCCTGCAGGTCCGCCAGCGTCGGCGCCCGCTTTTCGACGGGCCGGCGGAACACCACGATCCGCGGCCTCGTGGGCCGGCCCTGGCGATCCACGCCGGCGGGGATGAGGCGGCCGAGGGGAATCGGGCCGTCGGCGGCGACTTCGTCGGGAAGCAGTGCGCCGGGGTGGAGGTGCATCAGCGGGACGGTGTCCACGGCGATGTCCAGGTGGGCGAGCCGGTCGTGCCAGCGGGCCTCGATGGGCGCGTACGCGTCGAGCACCGCCTGATCGAACGCCTCGGTGCGGCTGCGCCACCGCGGCACCTCCGGGGGGAGGAGGGGGCCGCGCGGGCCGCGGCCGCGGCGCTCGATGCGACGGGAGACGTTCATGGGGGCCAAGTCTATGGGGAGGTCGGCGGGCCACGGCGGAGGCGCTCCGTCGCAAAGCGACCCCAAAGACTCGCCCGGGCCCTGAAAGTGAGGGAGGGGCTACAGAAACCTCAACCCAGGGTCTAGACTTTCGGGCGTGAGTCAATTCCGCCGCTGCTGCAGGCCGGGGTGCGGCAAGCCCGCCATCGCCACCCTGACCTACGCCTATTCCGAGTCCACCGCCGTCGTCGGGCCGCTGGCCGCCGCCAGCGAACCGCATAGCTGGGACCTGTGCGAACGCCACGCGCAGTCCATCACCGCCCCCCTCGGCTGGGAGCTGGTCCGCTACGACCTGCCCGCCGAGCGCGCCGACGACGACGACCTCACCGCGCTGGCCGAGGCCGTCCGCGAAGCCGGGCGCCAGGCCACCGGCCTGGTCCTGCGCGACGAAGGCGAGCCCCGCTGGTCCCAGGTCGACGCCGCGCGGCACCCGTCGCGGCGCCCCGCCCGCACCCATCTGCACGTGGTGCCCGACCCCGACGGCGAGTAGGGGTAACATTCCGCTCCGGTAAGACACACAACCAGGAGCGAGGACGGCACCAGTGACCAAGCGCAGCCGGGCGGCGATCGACGCCGTGATCAAGGCCTACGACGTTCGCGGCGTGGTGGGCGATGGCATCGACGAGGAACTCATGCGCGACGCCGGTGCGGCGTTCGGCCTGCTGATGCGCCGGGAGGGGGCCGAGGCCATCACCATCGGCCACGACATGCGCGACTCCTCCCCGGGGCTGTCCCGCGCATTCGCGGAAGGCGCGGCCGCCCAGGGCGTCGACGTGGTCATGCTGGGCCTGACGTCGACCGATCAGCTGTACTTCGCCTCGGGCACGCTCAACTGCCCGGGCGCCATGTTCACCGCGTCGCACAACCCGGCCGAGTACAACGGCATCAAGCTGTGCCGAGCCGGCGCGCGCCCCGTGGGCCAGGAAACCGGCCTGGGCGAGATCAAGGACCTCCTCGTCGACGGGGTGCCGGCCTACGACGGCGAGCCCGGCGAGATCACCGACCGAGACGTGCTGTCCGGCTACGCCGAGTTCCTGCGCGGGCTGGTCGACCTGACCGCCGGCCGCAAGCTCACCGTGGCGGTCGACGCGGGCAACGGCATGGCCGGCCTGACCGCCCCTGCGGTGCTCGGCGACGTGTGCGACGTGCGCGACCTGTACTTCGAGCTCGACGGAAACTTCCCCAACCACGAGGCCAATCCGCTGGAGCCGGCGAACCTCGTCGACCTGCAGAAGTTCACCGTCGAGCAGGGCGCGGACATCGGCCTGGCCTTCGACGGCGACGCGGACCGCTGCTTCGTCGTCGACGAGAAGGGCGACCCGGTGTCGCCGTCGGCGATCTGCGCGCTCATCGCCACCCGGTATCTGGAAGACGACCCGGGGGCCGTGATCATCCACAACCTGATCACGTCGGCCGTCGTGCCGGAGATGATCATCGAACACGGCGGCATCCCGGTGCGCACGCGTGTGGGCCACTCGTTCATCAAGGCCCAGATGGCGGAGACCTCCGCGGTCTTCGGCGGCGAGCATTCGGCGCACTACTACTTCCGCGAGTTCTGGAACGCCGACTCCGGCATGCTGGCCGCGCTGCACGTGCTGGCGGCGTTGGCAGAGCAGGACAAGCCGCTGAGCGAGTTCATGGCCGAGTTCGACCGCTACGAGCAGTCCGGCGAGATCAACTCCCGCCTGGGCTCGGCGGCCGAGCAGCTGGAGAAGCAGGAGAAGATCTCCGAGCTCTTCGCCGCCCGCACCCGCGACCACGACTGGGTCGACGGCCTGACCATCGGCCTGAAGGACTCGAAGGCGTGGTTCAACGTCCGCGCGTCGAACACGGAGCCGCTGCTGCGGCTCAACGTCGAGGCCCCGACCCGCGAAGAGGTCGACGCGATCGTCGACGAGGTCCTGTCGATCATCCGCTCCTGACCGGTTTTCCGGCATGCTGGAGGGCATGGACCCGCATAGTCTGCCGTTGATCGCGGCCACCGAGGGGCCGCATTTGCGCGCCGCCGCCTCGGCCGCCGCGGAGGGGCTTTTCGACGGCCTGCCGGAACCCCGCGCCGTCGTCTTGATCACCAACGAGTCGCGTGCCCGGCTGGCCGCGGAGGCGGTCATCGCGTTGGCCGCGGACGCGAGGGCGCCGATCACCATCGCCCGGTCGCTGCCCCGGTTCGTGGGCGCGCTGGACCTGGTGTTCGTGCTCACCGACGATCCGGGCGATCCGATCGCGGAGGTGCTGGCGGAGGCCGACCGCCGCGGGGCGGCGACGGTGCTCGTCGACCCGGGGGAGGGGCCGGTGAGATCCGCCGCGTCGCCGCGCACGATCGTCGTGCCGCGGCCGGCGCTGTCCGTCGTGGGTTCGTTCTGCGGCTACCTGGGCGCCGTCCTCGGTGCGCTGACCGCGGCGCGGGTGACCGCGCTGGGCCCGGCGGCGGTGCTGGCCGACGTCGCCGACGCCGTCGACGAGGAATCTATCGCCTGCGCCCCGGACCGCGATCTGCTGGTCAATCCGGCCCGCCAGTGGGCGGAATGGATGCGCGGCCATTCCGTCGTCGTCGCCGGCGAGGGCGACGTGTGGCGCACGGTCGCGGAGTTGGGCGCCGCGTGGCTGCTGGACGCCGGCGTGGCCGCCCACGGCACCACGGTGGCGGACATGCTGCGCGCCTCCGTGGCGCTGGCGCCGTCGCCGGAGGCCGCGATCGACGATCTCTTCCACGATCCCCTCATCGATGGGCCGGCAGACGGGGCCCGGGTGCTACCCTTGAGCGTCATTGCAGTGACCTCCCCGGCCGACGCGCCCGCCGTGCGCGCGCGCCTGGAGCCCTTCGATTGGGCCCGCGTGGAATGCCCCGCCGAGGAGGCCGAGGTCCGCCATCCGCTGGTGGACGTCTGCGTCACCGCGGCCCGCATGGCCGCGGCGGCGGCTTATGTACCTGAGGAGGGATGACGGCCTGATGGAGCGCATCGACGCGGTCGTGCAGTCGTACCCGTGGGGTTCGCGCACCTTGATCGCGGAGCTCATGGGGGAGGCGTCGCCGTCGGCGCGGCCGCAGGCGGAGGCCTGGTTCGGCGCGCATCCGTTGGCCCCGTCGAAGGTCGGCGGCCGCCCGTTGACCGACGTCATCGCCGACGACCCGGCCGCAGCGCTGGGCGCGGCGGCGGAGTTGGCCGAGGGCACGCTGCCGTTCCTGCTGAAGATCCTCGCCGCCGCCGAGCCCCTGTCGCTGCAGGCGCATCCGACGCTGGAGCAGGCGCGGGAGGGTTTCGCGGCGGAGAACGAGCGCGGCATTCCGCCGACGGCGCCGCACCGCAACTACCGGGACGCGAACCACAAGCCGGAGCTGATCGTCGCGCTGACCCGTTTCGACGCGCTGGCGGGTTTCCGCCCGGTGGAGCGGACCAAGGAGCTTTTCGACGAGCTGGCCATCCCCGAGCTCGGTCATTACACGGTTCTGCTGGACGCCCCGTCGCCGGTGGAGGGCCTGCGGGCGTTGTTCACCACGTGGCTGACCCTGCCGAGCCGCGTGCTCGGCGATCTGGTCGAGCGCGTGCGCGCCGCCTGCGAGGCGTACGAGGGCGACGGTTGGGTCGGGGAGGTCGCCGCGACGACGGCCGACATCGCCTCCCGGTACCCGGGTGATCCGGGGGTGCTGGCGTCGATGCTGCTCAACCGCATCACCCTGGAGCCGGGCGAGGGCATCTACCTCGGCGCCGGCCAGCTCCACGCGTACCTGTCGGGGATGGGCGTGGAGATCATGGCCAATTCCGACAACGTGCTGCGCGGCGGGCTGACCTCGAAGCACGTCGACGTCGTGGAGCTGTTGCGCGTGTTGGACTTCACCCCGGCGGAGGATCCGGTCGTGCGGCCGGTCGTGGATGGCGCGGTGGCGTCCTACCCGACCGGCGCCGACGAGTTCCGTCTGGCGCGCGTGACGGTGGAGGCCGGCGAGGGGATTGAGGTTCCCTCGACGGGGGCGACGATCGTCCTGGTCGTGGAGGGCGCCGCCGAACTGTCCTCCGATGGTGGCGACGTGCGGTTGGCCCCGGGTCGTGCGGCGTGGGTGCCGGCGAGCGAGTCGCGGCGTGAGCTGCGCGCCGTCGGCGGAGGTGCCGCAGAGGCGTTCGTGGCCTCCGTGCCGGACTAGTTCCGGGCGCCCGAATCCCGCGGCGTGGAGACGCCGGACTCGGACTCGGTCTTCGTCTCGGGCTCGGTCTCCGGCACGGTGGTCGAGGGAGTCGCCGTCGACGGTCCTACGCCCGTGCCCTGTCCCGCGTCGTCGTCATCGTTCGTGCCCTGTTCCGCGCCGAGCTGCCAATCCGGCAGATCCGGCCTGCCGACGTCCGGCGGGAGGAGGGGGATGGGGCGCTGCGGGGTGGGCAGGGTGGGCCACGTCGTCTCGGTGGCGTCGCCGTCCTCCGACGGGGTCGGCGTCGGGGTCGTCGGGGTCGTCGGGCGCGTCGTGGCCGGGGGTGCGGCGGGTGCGGCGGGAGCCTCGGGAATCACCGCGCGG
>NZ_DURI01000344.1 GCF_012837295.1 Corynebacterium sp.
GGGCCCCGGGAATGATCCCGGGGCCCGGCCCTCGTGCATCCGGATCTGGTGCATCCGGTGTTCACCGCAGCCGTGGCGTCAGAGCCTGCGCAGCACGCTGACGACGCGGCCGAGAATGGTGACCCGGCCATCGACTGAGATCGGCTCGAACGCGTCGTTGTGGGGGAGCAGCCACTTGCCGGCGCGGTCCTCGTGCCATTCCTTGACGGTGGCCTCGCTTTCGCCGTCGCCCTCGATCATCGCGGCCACGAAGTCGCCGTTGTTCGCGGTCTGCTGCGACTTCACCACGACCCAGTCGCCGTCGAAGATGCCGGCGTCGACCATCGACTCGCCGACCACGCGGAGCATGTACAGGTCACCGGACCCGACGAGCTCGGCGGGCAGCGCCATGTGCTCATCGATGCTCTGCTCGGCCAGAATCGGATTGCCCGCGGCGATCTGCCCGACGATGGGGACGTAGGTCGGGGCGGCGGCACCTTCCGGAACATCGGGGATGCCCGCCGAGCCCTTCGGCTTGGGGCCGGGCTTGCCCGCGTGCTTGTCCAGCTTCTGCTTCAGATCGCGGACGTCCACGGCGCGGGGCTTGTGGGGATCGCGGCGCAGCGCGCCCTTCTTCTCCAGTTCCTTCAGCTGGTACGCCACCGAAGACGTCGAGTTGAGGCCCACCGCGTCACCGATCTCCCGGATGCTCGGCGGGTACCCGCGCAGCGACACGGCGTCCTGAATGACTTCGAGGATGCGCCGTTGGCGATCGGTCAATTCCATCTTTGTCGGCTTCTTCTTCTCGGCCATGTCTCCACTCCCACTGGGTTCGGTCCCGCTCGGTTCGATCGTGCCTGCCGTTCGAACACGACCCTACATCAAAACAATGCCGGGTGGCACAACTGTTCGAAGTTTTCGCCCCCATCTCTGGACGGGATCCGGGGCGGGTGATATAAATCGAACACAGGAACGCAGTCGAACATCCGTGCAGTGCGTTCGAGAGGGATTTTCGAATCCGTTTCACCGACTCTCCACGGATCCCCGGATGGAAGGAACCAACCGATGACCGCCTTTATCGAAGACTACCGCACCACCGTCATGACCGGCGTTGATGGAACCCATCACCTGGATGTCCCCGAGTGGATGGATTCCGCCCCCTCCGTGTCTCGCCCTTCCGTCGCACGTCGGCCCTCGGCGCCGGGTGTTCGAAAGTCGGCTCCTAAGGATCGAACGCGGGTGCGCACGTCTCGCAGGCCGTCGAACGGTCGCCCGGGCGGCGTTTCGGGTTCGTCCCGCCGTCCGAACACACGGCGAATGGCGCTCACTTCCTCGCCGACGCCCGGAGTTTCGAACACCGGCCACGTTCGCGGCGGGCGTTCGGTGGTCCGCGGACCCGTGCAGGGGGTGCGCCGCAATCGCGCGTCCGTGGCCGTCGTCGCCGGCGTCGGCGCCGTGTTCGGCTTGATGCTGCACTTTTCCGGACTCGGTGCGCCGGCTCCGGATGCCCCTCCGGCGCCCACCTACGTCGGGGCGGCCGACGCCCAGCTGAAGTAGCTGCGGCGCAACAGGTAGTGCAAGAGGTGGTGCTCGGCACCGGGGGCAGCGGACGGCACCGTATGCTCGGAAGCGTGCACTGCCAGTTCTGTCACCACGACCAAACGAAGGTCATCGATTCGCGTCTCATCGACGACGGGATGACCATCCGCCGCCGGCGCGAGTGCCTGGCGTGCGGTAAACGCTTCACCACGCTCGAACGGTCCCAGCTGATCGTGGTCAAGCGCGACGGCGTGGTCGAGGACTTCAGCCGCGACAAGGTGATCCGCGGCGTTCGCCGGGCCTGCCAGGGCCGCGACGTCCCCGAAGCCTCGCTGAAACTGCTGGCCCAGCAAGTCGAGGAAACGCTGCGTTCCAAGGGCACCCCACGGGTCAACTCCAACGACATCGGCCTGGCCATCCTCGAGCCGCTCCGCGACCTGGACGAAGTCGGATATCTCCGCTTCGCCTCCGTGTACAAGTCCTTCAGCTCGGCCCAGGACTTCGAAAACGAGATCCTGTCGCTGCGCAACGGCGACGCCTGACGGTCCAGACGGCGCAGACGGCGCTGATGGCCTTGACGGCACCCATGAATACCGGGGCGGCGCCTACTTCAGCTTGTCTATCGCCTTCTTGATCCGCTGCGGTGACACCGTCCTCGCGGTGCCCAGGCGCTGGGCGAACAAGCTGACGCGCAACTCCTGCACCATCCACCCGATGTCCCGCACGGCCACCGACTTGCGCCGTCCCTCGGGCAGGCGCTGCAGGCGCTTCTCCAGGTACTCGCCGACCTCGGCGATCTCGTCCTCCAACTCGGCGTCCCGATCGGGATCCAGCGCCATGTCCGCCAACCGGATCTCCATGGCCTCCAGGTACCGTGGCAAATGCCGCAGGTTCGACCAGCCGTGCCGCGCGACGGCGCCCTTGGGCAGCATGAACTCCAGCTGCGCCCGCATGTCGTCGATGGCGGGGCCGTCCCACTCGGCCAACTGCGACACGACACGGTGATACGCCGGCAAGGCCTTGGCCATGCCGACCACCAACTGCCGCACCTGACCCGGCACCTGGGGCTTCACGGAATCGCGCAGCTTCGCGTACTCGTCAGGATCGCGCACCGGACCGCCCCCGGCCATCATCAGATCGCGGATCACCGTCACGCGGCAATCCTCGACCAGACCCTCGGCACCACCGTGCGGCCACGCGTCGACGGCCACCCGCTGCTGCAGGGGCAGACCCTTGACCATCGACTTGGCCTGGACGGGGCAATCGCGCAGCAGCATGGTCAGCGTCGCCGTGACCAACGACGCCTTCGCCTGGGCATCGGTGGGCACGACCTTGACGGCCACGCCCTCCTTCGTGGCCACCAGCGTCGGGTAGGCGGTCACCTTCTGGCCGTCGACGGTGTTCTGGACGGTTTCCGGCACGGCACCGAGGTTGTCGGCGGTCCATTCCTTCACCGCGGCATGTTCGGAGTCGCCGGCGGCCTTGGACACCGCGGTGGTCACCTGACCGGCGCGGCGCCGCTGCAGTGCCTTCAGGTCGCGGTCCTGGTCGGTGATCTTCCCGCGCCGATCCACGGTGGCGAAGTTGAAGCGCAGGTGCGCCGGCAACTTGGATACGTCGAAGTCGTCGGCGTTGATGCCCGAACCGCCCAATTGTCGCAAGGCGTCGGCAAGCGATTCACGCAGGGGCCTGGCGTAGGGGGTCATGGACGCCAGAGCCCGTGCGGCGAAGTCCGGGGCGGGGACGACGGAGCGTCGTGAAGCCTTGGGCAACGTGCGGATCAACGACTCCACGAGCTCCTGCCGCAGACCCGGCACCAGCCAGTCGAAGCCCTCCATGCGCAGTCCCGCCAACAGTGGCACGGGGACGTGGAGGGTGACGCCGTCATCGTCGGCGCCCGGCTCGAAGCGGTAGGACAACTGGAAATCCAGGGTGCCCTGCTGCCACAGGTCGGGGAAGGCGGCGGCGTCGACGTCGTGGGAATCGGGGTTGACCAGCGCGTGCGGGTCGAAGTCGAGCAGGCGCGGGTCCGACTGCGACGTCTTCTTCCACCACCGGTCGAAGTTCGCGGCGGTGGTCGCGGTGTGCGGGATCTTGGCGTCGTAGAAGGCGTACAGCGTGTCGTCGTCGACGACGATGCCGCGGCGGCGCGCCTTGTCCTCCAGCTGCGCGGCCTCCTCCAGCTTTGCGCGGTTATCGGCGAAGAACTTGTGGTGGGTGGTCCACTCGCCGTCGACGAGCGCGTGGCGGATGAACATCTCGCGGGCGGCGGTCGGATCGACGCGGTGGTACGGCACCGCGCGGTCGACGACGACGGGCACACCATAGAGCGTCGACTTCTGGTACGCCATGGCCGCGCCGCGCTTGGTGGACCAATGCGGCTCGGAGTACTGGTGCTTGAGCAGGTGCGAGGCCAGCTTTTCCACCCACGCCGGCTCGATGCGCGCGGCGTCGCGGGCGAAGGTGCGGGAGGTCTCGACGATCTCCGCGGCCATCACCCAGCGCGGCGGCTTCTTCGACAGCGCCGACGCCGGGTGCACCAGGAACTTGGTGTTGCGGGTGCCGGTGAACTCCTTGCCCTCGCCCTCGCGCACGCCGATCTGCGACAGCAGGCCGGCCAGCAGCGACTGGTGGATGGAATCGGGGGAGGGCTCGTTGCCCTCGGCCGACCAGTTCCAGCCCAGATCGGCGACGACCTGGTTGAGCTGGCGGATCAGGTCCTGCCATTCGCGCACGCGCATGTAGTGCAGGAACTCGCGCTGGCACATCTTGCGGAACTGGTTGCCGGACAATTCGCGGCGCTTGTCCTGCAGGTGCTCCCACAGCTTCAGGTAGGACAGGAAGTCGCTGGTGGTGTCCTTGAATCGGGCGTGCGCCTGGTCGGCCTGCGCCTGCTTTTCCAGCGGGCGTTCGCGCACGTCCTGCAGGCTCAGTGCCGCGACGACCACGGTCACGGGCTTGAGTGCGCCATTGGCGTGGGCCTCGACCAGCATGCGCGCCAGCCGCGGGTCGACGGGGATGCGCGCCAGTTCGCGGCCGGTGGGGGTCAGGGCGAGCGCGCTGGATTCGGTCTTGCTTGACGACGGCCCGGCGTCTTCCTCCGGTTTGGCCAGGGCGCCGAGTTCGTCGAGAAGCTGCACGCCGTCGCGGATGGCCTTGTGGTCGGGGGCGTCGACGAACGGGAAGGCCGCGACGTCGCCGAGGCCGAGGTTGGCCATCTGCAGGATCACCGACGCGAGGTTGGTGCGCTGGATCTCCGGGTCGGTGAACTCCGGACGGGAGAGGAAGTCCTCCTCCGAGTACAGGCGGATGGCGATGCCGTCGGCCACGCGGCCGCACCGGCCCGAACGCTGGTTGGCGCTGGCCTGGCTCACCGGCTCGACGGGCAGGCGCTGGACCTTCGTGCGCGTGGAGTACCGGGAGATGCGCGCGGTACCGGTGTCGACCACGTAATGGATGCCCGGCACCGTCAGCGACGTTTCGGCGATGTTGGTGGCCAGGACGATGCGTCGTGAAGCATGCGGCCCGAACACCCGGTGCTGCTCCGCATTCGACA
>NZ_DURI01000345.1 GCF_012837295.1 Corynebacterium sp.
AATCCGGCGCGGGAGGCCGGAATCCGCGTGGTGAACATCCGCACCGGGCTGGTGCAGGCCGGCGGCGGTGGCCTGTTGCCGATCCTCGCGGGCATCACGTCCACGGGGCTGGGCGGCAAGCTCGGCGACGGCGACCAGTGGTTCCCGTGGATCGCACTCGACGATCTGCTGGACATCTATCACCGGGCTGCTCTGGATCCGACGTGGTCGGGGCCGATCAACGCGGTGGCGCCCAACGGGGTGGACAACGCGTCGTACACGAAGACCCTGGCCAAGGTCCTGCGCAGGCCGGCCGTCATCCCGGTGCCGAAGGCCGCGCCGTCCCTGGTGCTCGGCGGACGCGGGGCCGAGGAACTCGCCTTCGCCAACCAGCGGGCGATCCCCCGTTTCCTGGAGAACGCCGGCCACGTCTTCCGCTTCCCCGACCTCGACGCGGCGCTGCGCCACGAGCTGCTGCGCAACGGCTGATGGAGAACCGTCCCATCGTTCACGCCCCGGGCCCGGGCTCCGAAGGCAACCATCGGTGTGGTTGACGGCCCATAACATCGGCCCGTCGTAAAGCAGCCGCGGCCAATATGCCGACATCGCGTCGACAAATTGCCCCCGGAGGGGCACGGCATTCACCCGGAGTGCAAAAACCGTGCGAAACTGGGGCAATGAGTTCGAGACGCCTCTCATCGCGCCTACCCGTCAAGCACATCACCTCCAAGGCGATGGCAGCCATCACCATCCTGATCGGCCTGCTGTTCGTGGGAGGCCTCACCGGCCTCACCTCCAGCCTCGAGCCGGGCGACTCCGCCCCGGCCACCCTGCCCCAGGACTCCGAATCCGCGAAGGTCCAGGAACTCGCCTCCGAGTTCCCCGGCGGCGACCAGCTCACCGCCATCGCCGTGTTCTCCCGCGAGGACGGCGAACCCCTCGGCCCGCAGGACATCGGCGCCGCCCAGGCCTCCGCCGAGGCCATGGCCGGCATCGAACTGCCCGAGTCCGCCCTCGAGCAGCTCGGCGACTGGGAGGGCGACAAGACCGTCGAACAGCTCTCCCCCGCCGTGCCGCTGGCCGAGGAAGCCGCCCAGGCCGTGCTCGCCCTGCCCGGCGACATCAACGGCGGCGGCCTGGCCGACGCCGTCGCCGAGATGCGAGACGCCGGCAAGCAAGACCTCCCCGATGGCCTGCAGCTGCAGGTCACCGGCCCCGCCGGCTTCGCCGCAGACACCGCCTCCGCCTTCGACGGCGCCAACTTCGCCCTGCTGGGCATCTCCGCGCTCGTCGTCGCCGTGCTGCTGATCCTGACCTACCGCTCCCCGATCCTGTGGCTGGTCCCGCTGCTGACGGTGGCCATCGCCGACCGCGGCGCCTCGCTGCTCGTCGAGCTCGTCGCCTCGAAGACCGCGCTGCAGTTCGACGCCTCCACCTCCGGCATCATGTCCGTCCTCGTCTTCGGCGCCGGCACCAACTACGCGCTGCTGCTGATCAGCCGCTACCGCGAGGAACTGCGCCGCCACGAAAACCACCGCGAGGCCCTGTCGATCGCCACCCGCGCATCGACGTCGGCCATCGTGTCGTCGAACCTCACCGTCGTCTTCGCCCTGCTGGCGCTGGCGCTGGCCGTCGTGCCCGCCTATCGCTACCTGGGCATCTCCCTGTCCATCGGCCTGCTGGTCGCCCTGGCCTTCGCCCTGTTCGTGCTGCCCGCCGCCCTGTCGCTGTGCGGACGCGGCCTGTTCTGGCCGAAGATCCCGCGCGTGGAGGACGAGAACAAGACCGCCAAGTCCTCCGGCTGGTACCGCGTCGCCGACGTCGTGTCCAAGCGCCCCGCCGCCTACCTGGCCGGCATGGTCGTGCTGCTCGCGGTGCTGGGCACCGGCCTGTTCGGCGCCAACATCGGCCTGTCCACCACCGAGCAGTTCCGCACCGAGTCCGAGGCCGCCGACGGCCTGGACACCATCTCCGAGTACACCTCGGCCGGCGCCGCGTCGCCGCTGTCCGTCATCGCCCCGGCCGAGTCCGCGGGCGCGGTCACCGAGGCCATCGAATCCGTCGACGGCGCCGAGATCCAGGGCCCGCCGACAGAGTCGCTCGACGGCATGCTGACCCGCTTCACCGTCGTCACCGACTCCGAGCCGGCCACCGCCGACAACTTCCGCGAGATCGAGGCCCTGCGCGAGGCCACCCACGGCGCCGACGCCGACGCCCTCGTCGGCGGCCAGTCCGCCCAGACGCTGGACACCCGCGACTCCACCGCGCGCGACACGCTGCTGATCGTCCCGATCATCCTGGTGGTCATCCTCTTCCTGCTGATGATCATCCTCCGCGCCGTCGTCGCGCCGATCTTCCTGCTCATGGCCACGACCCTGTCCGCCGTGGCGGCCCTGGGCGCCGGCGCGCTGGTGTCCGAGCACATCTTCGGCTTCCCGGCCCTGGACGTCTCGGTGCCGCTGTACTCGCTGATCTTCCTCATCGCGCTGGGCATCGACTACACCGTGTTCCTGGTGCTGCGCGCCAAGGAAGAGGCCGAAGGTTACGGAACGACGGAAGGCATGTCCCGTGCCGTCGGGCTGACCGGCGGCGTGATCACCGCGGCCGGCATCGTGCTGGCGGCCGTCTTCGCGGTCCTCGGCGTGCTGCCGCTGATCACGCTGGGCCAGGTCGGCATCGTCGTCGGCCTGGGCATCCTGCTGGACACCTTCCTGGTGCGCACCCTGGTCGTGCCCGCCCTCTTCGACCTCCTCGGCGACCGCATGTGGTGGCCGTC
>NZ_DURI01000346.1 GCF_012837295.1 Corynebacterium sp.
GCACCGGGTAGCCCTCGGCGACGAGCTCGGGCAGCGCGTGCAGCAGCGCCCAGTTGTCGTCGGCGTTCTTGGCGAAGCCGAGGCCCGGGTCGAGGATGATCCGCTCGGCCGGGATGCCCTTGGCCAGCGCACGCTCGGCGAGGCCCCGCAGGTGGTCGCGGACCTCGGCGACGATGCCGGCGGCGGACGGCTCCGCGCGCCCGGACGCGGACCCGAAACGCTCGGTGCGCCAATGCATGAGGCAGACGGGCACCTCGGCGGCGGCGCACACGTCGAGCATCCGGGGATCGGCGAGGCCGCCGGACACGTCGTTGATCAGCGCCGCACCGGCCTCGATGGCGGCCTCCGCCACGGCGGCGCGCATGGTGTCGACGCTGACCGGGATCCCGGCGGCGGCGAGCTCGCGCACGACGGGCACGACTCGGCCGAGCTCCTCCTCGGCGGCGACGCGCACCGCGCCGGGGCGGGTGGATTCGCCGCCGACGTCGATGAGGTCGGCGCCGTCGGCCATCAGGCGCTTGGCGTGGGCGACGGCGACGGCCGGGTCGTTCCAGCGGCCGCCGTCGGAAAAGCTGTCCTCGGTGACGTTGACGATGCCCATCACCAGGCAGCGGTCGTGGTCGGGCAGAACGGGCGCCATCGCGATCAGCGCCCCGTGATCAGCGACATCGCCTCGGCACGGGACCGGGCGTCGGACTTGAACCCGCCGCGCACCGCGGAGGTGATGGTCGTCGCGCCCGGCTTGCGGATGCCCCTCATCGCCATGCACAGGTGCTCGCATTCGATGACGACGATCGCCGACGTCGGCTGGAGCTTGTCGACGAGCGCGTCGGCGACCTGACCGGTCAATCGTTCCTGGACCTGGGGACGCTTGGCGTAGAGGTCCACCAGGCGGGCCAGCTTGGACAGGCCGGTCACGCGGCCCTCGGGGCCGGGGATGTAGCCGATGTGCGCCTTGCCGAAGAAGGGCACGAGGTGGTGCTCGCACGTGGAGTAGATCGGGATGTCCTTGACCAGCACCAGCTCCTGGTGGCCCTCGTCGAAGGTCTTCTCCAGCACCTTGGTCGGGTCGACGTGGAGGCCTGCGAAGACCTCCCGGTAGGCGCGGGCGACGCGTGCGGGGGTCTCTTTCAGCCCCTCTCTTTCCGGGTCCTCGCCGACGGCCAGCAGCAGCTCGCGGACGGCGGCCTCTGCGCGCGCCTGGTCGAAGTTCCCGGCGTCCTCGCCGAGGTCGGCGGCGATGTCCGGGTGGACCTCGTCATCGCGGTGGTCGTAGTTCATCGGGGATCTCCCATTCCGTTCGTGCCGGAGTCCGGGGTCTCGTCGGGGCGCGGCGGCGTCGGCTCATCGGAGCCCGGGGCGCGGTGGCGGCCGGAACCGGACCTGGAGCCGGAACCCGGTGCCGGGAACTGCCGCGTCGGCTCGGAGTCCGAGGCGCCCAGCGGACGGCCCTCGGGAGCCTCTTCGCGCTTCTTCGGCGTCTCGCGGTGCTCGGGCTGCTCGCGCTCGGGCAGGCGGAAACCGCGCGGCTCGCCCGGCCGGGACTGCGGCGTCTGGCCCTGCTGCCCCTGGTTCGGGCGCTCCCACCCGGTCGGCGCAGGGTAGTTCGCGGTGCCGGGGTGGCCGCCGGGCTGCTTCGGCTCATCCGGCTGCCCCGGCTGGTTCTGGCCCGGCTGGCCGTAGGGATTGTGGGCGCCGCGGGAACCGCCGTCCTTCGGCGGCCATCCCGGCACGGTCCAGTCGGCGGGCGGCGGAGTGCCGCCGTAGACCGGCACGTTGCGTCGGTCTTGCCGGCCCGGGCGACCATGCTGGCCCGGCTCACCCGGCCGGCCCGGCTGGCCCGGAAGATGCCCGGCCCCCGGCAGCGCCCGCTGGTCGCCATCGCCGGCGACTCCATCGGAGCCACCGTTGGCGCCGTCGGCACCGTCGGCCCCGTCGCCCTCGCCCATCGGGCGATCCTGGCGGCGCGGCCGCACCGGCGCAAAGATGTTCTCGCGGCGCGGCGGCTCCTCGCCGCGCTCGATCGCCAGCTCGACCGGGGTCTTCACGGGCTCGCGGCCGTCGCGCGGGTGGCGCTTGTCGGTGTCCAGGAAGTCGAGGCGCTCGCGGATGCGGACGTCGGTGAACATCGCCTCCAGATCCGGGCGGCGCAGCGTCTCCTTCTCCAGCAGCTTCTCGGCGAGGACGTCGAGGATGTCGCGGTTCTCCTTGAGGATGTCGTACGCCTCGTCGTGCGCCTTCGAAATCAGCCCGCGCACCTCCTCGTCGATCTTCGCGGCCACCGCCGGGGAGTAGTCCAGCTGGCCCGAACCACCGCGACCGACGAACGGGTCACCGGCCTCCTCGCCGTACTTCACGGGGCCCAGCGACGCGGTCATGCCGTATTCGGTGACCATGGCGCGGGCGATCTTCGTGGCCTGTTCGATGTCGGCGGATGCGCCGGTCGTCGGCAAGCCGAAGACCAGCTCCTCGGCGGCGCGGCCGCCCATGGCGAAGACCAGGCGGGCGAAGAGCTCGGGCAGGTTGTACATGCCCTTGTCGTCCTCGGGCACCGTCATCGCGTGGCCGCCGGTGCGGCCGCGGGCGAGGATGGTCACCTTGTACACGCGCTCGATGTCCTTCAGCGCCCACGCGGCCAGGGTGTGGCCGCCCTCGTGGTAGGCCGTGACCTTCTTCTCCTGCTCGGAAATCACCTTCGACGTGCGGCGCGGGCCGCCGACGACGCGGTCGACGGCCTCCTCCAGCGCATCCGCGGTGATCACGTCGCCGTTGACGCGGGCGGTCAGCAGCGCGGCCTCGTTGAGCACGTTCTGCAGATCGGCGCCGGACATGCCGGCGGTGCGCTTGGCCAGCGACTCCATGTCGGCGTCGGGCCCCAACGGCTTGTTGCGGGCGTGGACCTCCAGGATCGCCTTGCGGCCGGCCATGTCCGGCGCGCCGACGGGGATCTGCCGGTCGAAGCGGCCCGGGCGCAGCAGCGCCGGGTCGAGGATGTCGGGGCGGTTGGTCGCCGCCATGATGATCACGCTGGACCGGTCCGAGAAACCGTCCATCTCCACCAGCAGCTGATTCAGCGTCTGCTCGCGCTCGTCGTGGCCGCCGCCCATGCCGGCGCCGCGCTGGCGGCCGACGGCGTCGATCTCGTCGATGAAGATGATGCAGGGGCTGTTTTCCTTGGCCTGGTTGAACAGGTCGCGCACGCGGGACGCGCCGACGCCGACGAACATCTCCACGAAGTCCGAGCCCGAGATCGTGTAGAACGGCACGCCGGCCTCGCCGGCCACCGCGCGCGCCAGCAGGGTCTTGCCGGTGCCGGGCGGGCCGTAGAGCAGCACGCCGCGCGGGATCTTCGCGCCGAGCGCCTCGTAGCGGGCGGGGTTCTGCAGGAAGTCGCGGATCTCGTCGAGCTCCTGCACGGCCTCGTCGGCGCCGGCGACGTCCTCGAACGTGTTCGTCGGCTCCTCCTTGTTCAGCATCTTCGCCTTGGAGTTGCCGAACCCGAACATGCCGCCGCGGCCGCCCTGCATGCGGCTGAACAGCCACATGATCAGGACGAAGAAGATCAGCATCGGCAGCAGGAAGCCGAGCGTCGACATCAGGAACGAATCCTGCGTCACCTCGGTGGTGTACTTGTCCACGCCCTCGGCGCCGGAGACCTTCTCGAAGACCCGGTCGGCCGCCCGCGCCGGGTACTGCGTCATGACCTCCTTGACGTCCTCGGTCTCCTCGACCTTGATGCCGTCCTTCAGCGTCAGGCGCAGCCGCTGCTCGCGGTCGTCGATCTGCGCCTCGGCGACGTTGCCGGCGTCGATCTGCTGCATGGCCACCGACGTGTCGACCTCGCGGAACGACCGCGTGTCGTCGGTGAGGGTGGTCACCGCGAAGATGAGGAGGAGGAAGATGCCGACGATGCCGGCGATCCGGAAGACCTTGTTCTTGTCCATGGAGGGGCTTGGCCTTGGCTTTCTCGGGTGTGTGGGGCCTCTGCGACGCGGCCGCCGCCGCGGGTGGCGCGGCGGCGTCGGCGTCGTGAAGCGGCGTCGTGAAGCGTGCTGCTAGCTCTGGTAGACGCGCGGGTGCAGCGTGCCGACGTACGGCAGGTCGCGGTAGCGCTCGGCGTAGTCCAGGCCGTAGCCGATGACGAACTCGTTGGGGATGTCGAAGCCGATGTCGGCGATGTCGAGCTTCGCGCGCAGGGCATCGGGCTTGCGCAGCAGGGTGATGACCTCCAGCGTCCGCGGGTTGCGGTTGCGCAGGTTCTTCATCAGCCACGACAGCGTCAGGCCGGAGTCGATGATGTCCTCCAGGATGATGACGTCGCGGCCCTCGATGTCGCGGTCCAGGTCCTTCAGGATGCGCACCACGCCCGACGACGACGCCGAATTGCCGTAGGACGACACCGCCATGAACTCCATCTGGGTCGGGCGGTTGAGCTCGCGGGCGAAGTCGGTCATGAAGAACACCGCGCCCTTGAGCACGCCCACGAGGATGAGGTCCTCCTCGGCGTCTGCGTGGCGCTCGTTGACGCGGGCCGCCATTTCGGCGATGCGCGCGCGCAGCTCGTCTTCGGAGATCAGGATGGCTTCGACGTCGGCCCCGTACGGGTTGTCCGGAACGTTGAAATCCTTGACGTCATGCATGCGGTCGTCCTTTCCGCGCGGGCGCGCCGGCGGTTGCTTCCTGGGATCGCTTCGTCGATCACTGCGGGGTCACTGCGGGTTCGCGGCGGGGTCCGGTGAACCCCGCGACACTGCCAGAGTGCCACCTTTTCGGTGCGCCTCCAACCTGCATCCCGGCTGATCGGGGGTTTCGGCGGAGGGCAGGGCGACGGGGCCGCGCCCGCGATGGTCGACCACGAGTTTATCCAGCGCCGCGATGTGGGCGGTGGTCAGCGCCGACGCCCCGTTGGCCTCGGCCCACTTCTTCAGGGCGCGGGTCCGCACGGCATCGGGCAGCTTTGCGACGGTGCCCGCGTCCAGCCCGTTCGCCGTGCCCGGGGCAGCGGGCGCGGCGGCGTCGATCAGGGCGTCGCCCAGCGCGTCATCGGCCCACCCGTCCAGCGCGGCGGCGTCGGTGCGGACGAGATCCGCCGTGCGCGCG
This sequence comes from Corynebacterium sp., assembly GCF_012837295.1. GTDB lineage: Bacteria > Actinomycetota > Actinomycetes > Mycobacteriales > Mycobacteriaceae > Corynebacterium. The sequence goes on from NZ_DURI01000346.1 coordinate 5,101, forward strand.
AGGTTGGCTGCGATGCCCGGTCCGAGGAGCTCCTCCAGCATCGGCAGTGCGGCGCGACGGGCGCGGACCCGGGCGTAGCGGTCGTCGGAGTTGTGCGGGTCGTGCCACGGCGCGACGCCGAGTTCTTCGCAAACGGCCTCGGTGTCGGCGCGGCGCAGCGGCCCGCCGGAGAAGAGGAACGGCCGGAGCACGCGGACGCCGTCGTCCCACGTGCGGTCGGGCGCCATGCCGGACAATGCGGCGGGGCCGGCGCCGCGGGCCAGCCCGAGCAGCACGGTCTCCGCCTGGTCGTCGAGGGTGTGCGCCAGCAGCAGCGGGCGGCCCGGATCGCGGGCGACGCGATGCAGGACGTCATGGCGGACGGTCCTCGCGGCCGCCTCGGGCCCCTCCCCCGCGCCCCC
>NZ_DURI01000347.1 GCF_012837295.1 Corynebacterium sp.
AAGTTGCCCTCGAACCAGAACCACTGGCCTTCCTCGACGTTGCCCTCCCACGCGAGGATGTGGGTGCAGGTGCGGTCCAGGAACCAACGGTCGTGGGAAATGACCACGGCGCAGCCCGGGAACTGCTCGAGCGCGTTTTCCAGCGAGGACAGGGTCTCGACGTCCAGGTCGTTGGTCGGCTCGTCCAGCAGGATCAGGTTGCCGCCCTGCTTGAGGGTAAGCGCCAGGTTCAGGCGGTTGCGCTCACCGCCGGAGAGCACCTTCGCCGGCTTCTGCTGGTCGGCGCCCTTGAAGCCGAACGCGGACAGGTACGCGCGCGACGGCATCTCGTTCTGGCCGACGTGGATGTAGTCCAGGCCGTCGGAAACGACCTCCCACACCGTCTTCTCGCCGTCGATGTTCTCGCGGCCCTGGTCGACGTAGCTCAGCTGGACCGTCTGGCCCACCTTCACTTCGCCGTCGTCCGGCTGCTCCAGGCCGACGATGGTCTTGAACAGCGTCGACTTGCCCACGCCGTTGGGGCCGATGACGCCGACGATGCCGTTGCGCGGCAGCGTGAACGACAGGTCCTTGATCAGGACGCGGCCGTCGAAGCCCTTGTCCAGGTCCGTGACCTCGACGACCTGGTTGCCCAGGCGCGGCGGGGTCGGGATCTGAATCTCCTCGAAGTCGAGCTTCTTGTACTGCTCGGCCTCCTCCACCATCTGCTCGTAGCGCTCCAGGCGGGCCTTGTTCTTGGCCTGGCGGGCCTTCTGACCGGAGCGGACCCACGCCAGCTCGTCCTTCAGGCGCTTCTGCAGCTTGGCGTCCTTCTTGCCCGCGACCTCGAGTCGCTGGGCCTTCTGCTCCAGGTAGGTGGAGTAGTTGCCCTCGTAGGGGTAGAGCTTGCCGCGGTCGACCTCGCAGATCCAGCCGGCAACGTGATCCAGGAAGTAACGGTCGTGGGTCACGGCCAGCACGGCGCCGGGGTACTTCTGCAGGTGCTGCTCGAGCCACAGCACCGACTCGGCGTCGAGGTGGTTGGTGGGCTCGTCGAGCAGCAGCAGGTCGGGCTCGCTCAGCAGCAGCTTGGCCAGGGCCACGCGGCGGCGCTCGCCACCGGACAGGTGGGTAACGGCCTCGTCGCCGGGCGGGCAGCGCAGCGCGTCCATGGCCTGCTCGATCTTGGAATCGATCTCCCAGGCGTCGGCGGCGTCGAGCTCCTCCTGGAGCTTGCCCATCTCCTCCATCAGCTCATCGGTGTAGTTCGTCGCCATTTCCTCGGCGATCTGCTCGAAGCGCTGCTTCTTCTCGAAGATGTCGCCGAGGCCCTCCTCGACGTTGCCGCGCACCGTCTTTTCCTCGTTCAGCGGCGGCTCCTGCAGCAGGATGCCCACGGTGGCGCCCGGCTCGAGGTACGCCTCGCCGTTGGAGGGCTGGTCCAGGCCGGCCATGATCTTCAGGATGGACGACTTGCCCGCGCCGTTGGGGCCCACGACGCCGATCTTGGCGCCCGGGTAGAACGCCATGGTCACGTTGTCGAGGATGACCTTGTCGCCGTGCGCCTTGCGCACGTTCTTCATCTGGTAGATGAACTCAGCCACAGCTGCGCTCTCCTTCGGAGGTAGGTGGTTTCGCTTCAGGTGCGCGGGGAACCGGCCCGCCACGCCGGGTCCGCGTTCATCGCATCCCCGGCAGTTGCTTGGCGACGATCACCGCCCGCGCACATTCGCCCTCACCTTACCGGTACCGCCGGATTCTTCCCCGACCGGCGGTACGCCCGCCTACGAAGCCACCTCGGTCAACTCCGGATCCGGGGTGAAGACGACGGCCTCGTCGCGATCCTCGTGGCCATCGTGGCCACCGTGACCGTCACGCTCGTCGTGACCACCGTGACCATCCCGCTGCACCGACTCGTCGAAGTGGTTGCTCTCATTGGGCTCGTCGGGGACGCCCTCGCCGCCGTCGGCCCCGTTCATCAGCTCCTCCTCACGGGCGCGTCGCTCGGCGTCGGAGACCCGGGAACCGTTGGACTTTTTGCGGGTGATCACCGCGGTGGCGAAGCGCAGGTCGGGGCCCACCGAATCGGCGACGACCTTGGTGAAGGACCTCTTGTTGCCCTGCTCGTCCTTCCACTCGTCGGTGCGCAGCCGCCCCTCGGCGATGATGCGGTCGCCCTTGCCGAACGTGTTGACCACGTTCTGCGCCAGGTGCTCCCAGCAGTCGACGTCGATGTAGGCGCTCTCCCCGTCGATCCACCGGCCCTCGATGTAGCGCTTGCGGGTCGAGGCCACGCGCAGTCGCGTCACCAGCTTCCCCTGGTTGGTGGTCTTGATCTCCGGCTTCTTGGTGATGTTCCCGACGATGGTCATCTTGATTTCGGACACTGCGAGTCCCCCTTCTGGTCGTGGACCCCGGAAGCGCTGCTCGGTTCCGGGCCTCGCACAACCGACCCTGCCGCCCTGCGCCACCCGGCACCACCACCGAAAACCGGGTTGTGGATGGATTCCCGATTACGCCGCTCATCCACAGGCCCCGCTCACTCCGGCTTGACGACGACGCCGCGCTCCTGCACGGGGCACAAGGGCGTCGCAAAGCACAAAGGGCAGGTGCCGAAGCACCTGCCCTTTGGTCGCGGATCGTCTAGTTGCGGCGCTGCTTGCCCGCGTCCTTCGCCGAACCGAGGTGCACTTCGTGCTCGGCGTCGACGGTGCCGGTGTAGTACTCGCGCTCCTCGGCCGTCATGCCCTGGTTGCCGCGGGCGGCGAGCATGGCGTTGTAGGCCTCCAGCTCGGCGTCATGGTCGCGCTCCGCGTTGCGGTCGTAGCGGGCGGCGTCCTTCTCGTCGCTGCGGCGCCACTGGACGAACAGGGCGGTCATGACGATGAACATGGGCACCTCGCCCAACGCCCACGCCACCGCGCCGCCGACGTTCTGGTCCGCCAGCAGATCGACGTGCCACGGCAGGGCCAGCTCGCGGTAGTAGTCCTCCGCGAGGATCTGCTGCATCTGCATGAGCGTGATGCCGAACCACGCGTGGAACGGCAGCGAACCCATCAGCGACACCAGCTTCACCGCCGGCGAAATCTGCTGCGGCGCGGCGTCGACGCCGATGATCACCCAGTAGAAGATGTAGCCCGAGATGAGGAAGTGGATGTTCATGAACAGGTGACCGGCGTGCTCGTCGGCCAGGTAGTCGTACAGCGGCGTCATGTAAAGCAGGTAGAAGCCGGCCACGAACTGCGCCGTGGCCACGACCGGGTTGGTCAGGAACCGCGACACCGGGTTGTTGATGAACGCCACCAGCCACTCGCGGATGCCCGGCAGACCCTTGCGGCCGGCCGGCTTCAGCGCGCGCAGCGCCAGCGTCACAGGGCCGCCCAGCGCCAGCATGACCGGGATGGCCATGGAGTAGAGCATGTGCGCCAGCATGTGCACCGAGAACTGCGCCGGCATGTACACGCCCAGCGCCGACGAGGACGTGAACAGCAGCAACGCACAGCCCGCCAGCCACCAGATGGTGTTGGCGATCGGCCACTCGCCGCCGCGCTTGTGCAGCTTGCGCAGCCAGTACAGGTAGATCCACGCGGCGATGATCGCGGCCGAGCCGAAGAAGATGTCGAAGCGGAACTGCGTGAACAGCGCCTCCCAGCCGAACGGGATGTCCAGCTCGTAGCCGAGCTTGACCTCCATCTGCGTGATGGGCGGCAGGCCCTCGCCGCCGGCCTGATCCGAGTAGTTCGGGGGCGGCGGGGTGCGGCCCAGCGCGACGGCCACGCCGACCGCGACGGCCATCACCAGGACCTCCACGATGGCCAGGCGCCAGAACGCCAGCCCGTTCGGGTTCTTGTCCAGCGCCGGGATGGTCACCCTGCGGTGCATGTAGCCGAACAGGCCCAGCACGATGATCAGCAGCGCCTTGACCACGACGAGGATGCCGTAGTTGTTGTTGAACAGGTCCTGCCACGACAGGTTGATCGCCGCGTTGATCACGCCCGAGGCGCTCATGGCCACGAAGGCGACCAGCGCGACGAAGCTGTAGCGCGACGCGACCTCCGACATGAACTCGCCGCGGCGGCGGGCATGGCCGATCAGCGCCATCAGGCCGCCGACCCAGAACACGGTGAACGTCAGGTGCCAGATGTAGGAGTTCGTGCCGTAGTCGTGGTTGCCGCCGGTGGCGTTGTGGCTGACGACGGCCAGAGGCATCATCGACACCAGCGACACCGCGAAGAACACCGGCTGCCAGATCCACTTGCTGGTCAGCGCCGAGCCGAGTGCAACGGCCATGGCGAAGATGCCCACCCACAGCCACGCCAGCGCCTCGCTGACCTGGTCGAGCGCGACGGACCAATTCTCCGGGCGGATGGTCGTGGACAACGGCTGGCCCGAGACGTCGGAAAGCACCAACGGGATCTGCAGGAACGCGATGGCGCCCCAGCTGAAGATCGCCCACCGGCCCGTCCGCGCAGCCGCCCAACCGTCGAGGTCGACCGTCCCGTCCGGTCTGGGCCGGGAGCCGAACGCCGACAACATGAACGAGCCGATCGCCAGGGCCGCGAGCATCTCGCCGCCGGCCTTCGCCAGCGGGAAGCCCACGGTGGTGATGAATCCCGGATCCGGGATGCCCAGCGTCGAGCGCGATTCCATGTTGAACGCCAGCGACAGCGCGCCCGCGAGAGCGCCCGCCACCAAGGCGAAAACCACGTACCAGCCGAGGGTTCCCCGGACCTTGTGGGTCGGTCGGGTCATCGTCGCAGTCATGCCCCCTAGGGTAGACCCCCACGGTGGGGCCGCAGAACTCCGGTTCCGCGCCGCGACCTCCCCCGGCGCGGCCCCGCCCCGCTTAACGGCGAACCCGGCGACCGGGCTATTATTCCGTCTCGCATGCCTCCGTAGCTCAGTGGATTAGAGCATCCGGCTTCTACCCGGCTGGTCGCGGGTTCGAATCCTGCCGGGGGCGCGGCGCGAAGCGGCGGCCCGGGTTGATTGCACGGACCGTCACCTTCGACGAAGTCACCCCCGTGACGTCCGTCGTGACGTCACGGGGGTGTTGCACTTCTCTCACGGTCTTTCCCGCCGGCGCACCCGCGTCGCCTCGGAGATCAGCGTGCCTTTCGCCCCGCCGACGACGGCAGCACCGCCGCCACCAGGTAGACCAGCACCGCCAACCCCGGCAGCAGAATGCCCCAGATGTTGATCACCGCTCCGCCGCGGCC
>NZ_DURI01000348.1 GCF_012837295.1 Corynebacterium sp.
AGGTCCGCACGGCGCTGCCGCCCATCGTCGAAGCGGTCGAGGCCACCGGCCACAAGGTCATCTGGCAGTGCGACCCGATGCACGGCAACACCTACAGCGCCTCCAACGGCTACAAGACGCGCCACTTCGACCGCATCGTCGACGAGGTCCAGGGCTTCTTCGAGGTCCACCGCGCCATCGGCTCCCACCCGGGCGGCCTGCACATCGAGCTGACCGGCGAGGATGTCACCGAGTGCCTCGGCGGCGCGCAGGACATCGCCGATGTCGATCTGCCGGGCCGCTACGCCTCGGCGTGCGACCCGCGGCTGAACACCCAGCAGTCGCTGGAGCTGTCGTTCCTGGTCGCGGAGATGCTGCGCAACTAAAGGTCCGCGCCGTCTGCTTTACGACGGCCCGCGCCCGCGATGAGGGGCCCCGGCATGATTGGCTGCCGGGGCCCCTTTGTCGCGTCAGTTGTCGAGCGCCCGGCGGTAGAAGCGCAGCCGCAGGTAGGCGTGGTCGGCGGCGTCTATGCGGCGCAGCCATTCGGCATTGGCGGCGGCGGTGCTGGCCGCGTGGGTATCGGGGTTGGTGGCGGCATCGGGACCGCCCGTCATGTTGCCAACCCCGGACTGCCCGCCAAACCCGGCATGTCCGCCAAACCCGGACTGCCCGCCAAACCCGGCATGTCCGCCCGGGCCAAGCATGTCACCCAGGGCGGCCAGGGCGTCGTGGCCGTCGGCCATGGCGTCGTCGATGGAATCGATGATCGACCGGCGGGCCCGGTCCAGCTCCGGCGACCGGGGTTCGCGGGCGTACGCGGACTCCAGGGCGGTGCCGATGCCGAGGGTGTCGTCGATGCGGAACCACTCGTCGATGATTGCGGTGAGTCGGCGCCGGGAATCCGACGCCAGCTGGTCGAGGATCACCGCGGTGTTTTCGCCTGCGAGTTCGGCGCGGCGCCGCGCGAACAACCGGCCACCGGCGACGTAGAGCCCCGCGCCGGCCACGATCGCCAGGATCAGCAGCCCCGCCCCGCCCGCCAACCCGGCCAGCAATGTGCCGATCAACCGGGGCCCGATGAGCACGAGGGCGACGAGAACCAGAATCAAGGTCAACCGGCTCACGGCCGGCGGACGGGCCGGGAAGAAAGACGACGCGGGTGAACCCGATGACGCCGGCGACGCGATCGCACCCCAGCCCGGGGCGCCGAAGCTCCGCGCCACCTCGGCGGAGGTTTCCTCCACCACGGCGTCGGCGCGCTGCTTGGCCGCGAGAAGCCGCCGGTGGCGATGAGCTGGCTCGTCGGTGACGCGCAAATGGGGTGGCCCGTCGGCGTCGTCAAGCGCGGCCCGCCTGCGGGCAACCGGACCTGACAGGGGCCGCCCACCGCCACCCTGTGCCCCGCCTCCGTCCATGCCACCCATGCCACCACCGTACCGGCCCGCGCACGCGGCGAAGCCGGCTCCCCGGGGCAGGGGAACCGGCTTCAGAGCCATTGAATGGACGGGCGCCCGAGTGGCCGGACGGGCCCGCACACTACTCCGTCGGGGGCAGCAGAACCGAGTCGATCAGGTACACGGTGGCGTTGCCGGTCTTGATGCCGCCGCAGGAAATGTTCGAATCGTTGACCATCATCGTCTCGCCGTCCATGGTCACCTCGACCTCGTCGCCCTGCACGGTGGCGTGCGTGCCCTCCACCGCATCGAGGCCGGCCTGGCCATCAACGACGTGGTAGGTCAGCACCGCGGTCAGCAGATCGGCGTCGGTCTGGAGGGCCTCCAGCGTCGCGGCGTCGACCTTGGCGAACGCGTCCTCCGTCGGCGCGAAGATCGTCCACTCGCCGTCCTGCAGCGTCGCCGCAAGGTTGACGTCGGGGTTGAGGCCGCCCGTCAGCGCCGACGTGAGGGTGGCCAGCTCCGGGATGTTCTGGATGGCGTCGACGATGTTCTGGTCGGCGATCGCATCCAGCGACGCCGGGCCATCCGGGTGGGCCTCGGCGTAGGCCTGGCAGCCCGGGCCGGCCGGGGCGCCCTCGCCGGCGGCGGAGGTCTCGGTGGCCGTGGTCTCGGTGGTGGACGTGGCCGTCGAGGTCGCCGTGGTGGTGTCGGTGTTCTCCGTGGTCGCCGCGTCGTCGCCGCACGCGACGAGGGTCAGGGCCGCGACGGCGAGCATGGCGGCGGCGCCGGCGGTACGTCGGTTCGAGGTGCGCATGAGAGTTCCTTTTCGGTTAGTCGGGCCCGGAAGTGGGCCCGGCGTGGGTCGTGAACGTCGGTTTCCTTGTCCGCGCCAATCGGTTCCGCGGGTGGGAAATCGTCGTCGGCCTTTGCAATCTGATTGCCGGCCGTCACGGTGTATTCGGAGCCGCACCGGTCGGGGATGGGTCGGTGGCGGAACTTTTTCGGAAAAGTTTTTCGCGTTACTGTCGGAGGTGGCCGGCCTGCATCCGCGGCGCCCTGCATGGGCGACGGACAGGGGCGGCCAAGAAGGGAGTTCCGGTGCCGACACCGATTCCACGCGGCTACCGCGCGCTGCGGGTCCTCTCCGAAGGCGAGTTGATCGACCAGATCGCCGGGGGAGACAGGGACGCGTTCGCCGAGCTCTATGACCGCTTCGGTGCGCGCGTCTACGGAATGGCGCTGCGCGTGGTGGTCGATCCGAAGATCGCGGAGGATGTCGCGCAGGATGCGTGGCTGGCGATCTGGGACTCGGCGGCGTCGTTCGATCCCACCCGGGGTTCGGCGGCGGGATGGGCGCTGGCCATCGCGCACCGCCGGGCCGTCGACGCCGTGCGCAGCATCGACGCGAGCCGCCGCCGCGCAGATGCGGCCGCGGACCGTGACGCCGCGCGTCCGGTGGGCGGCGGCGCCGACGAAGACGTCCTCGCCGACGATGAACGCCGCGAGGTCGCCGACTGCCTGGGCACCCTGTCCGAACTGCAGCGTGAGGCGTTGGACCTGGCCTACTTCGGCGGGATGACGCAGAAGGAGATCTCGCGCAGGCTCGGCACGGGATTGTCCGCGGTGAAGTCGAGGATCAGGGATGGTTTGATCGCATTGAGGAGGTGCCTGGGCGAATGAACGTCAACGACGTCAATTCCACGTCCGGCGGCGGCGACGCCCCGGAGCTTGAGTCGTGGGCCGCGCTCGTCGCGGTCGATGCGGTGGATCCGGGGGATGAGGAATTCGTCCGGGAGCTTCGCCGGGACAATCCGCTTTTCGACGACCTCGTGGACCGCTACCGCCGTGATGCCGCGGATTTGGCCGCATCCGCCGCGGTCGCGCCGCCGGCGGGATTGCGGGGATCCGTGTTGGATGCCGTGGCGGGCAGGTCCCCGTCGGCGGAGGACGCCACCGTGGTGCCCATCAGCTCCGGGCGTCGGGGTGCGGCCGGTGGCGGCGCAGGCGTCGGCACCCGC
>NZ_DURI01000043.1 GCF_012837295.1 Corynebacterium sp.
CGAGTTCCGCGACGACGTCGCTGCCATGCGCAGGGCGGCGGCGGACGCGGCGGACGGCGCGACCACGCATCTCACCGGCCCGGCGGGAATCGTCACCGACACCGTGAAGGTCTTCGCGTCGGGCGACGCCGGCCGCATCACCGTCGTCCTCGCGGTCGACCCGTATGAACCGGAGGCCATGGATTCGTTGCCGGCCCTGGAGGATGCGGCCCGCGGTGCACTGGCCGACGCGGGGGCGGCGGGGGCCACCGTCACCGCGACGGGCGAGACTGCGACCTCCGCGGACATCCGGTCGGGCCTGGAGTCCGACACCCTGTTGCTCATCCCGCTGATCCTCGGCATCGTCGGCCTGGTCCTCGGACTGCTGCTCCGCAGCATCCTGGCCCCGATTTACCTGGTGGCGACGTTGGCGCTGTCGTTCGTGGCGACGGTCGGCCTGACCGTGTTCATCGCGGTGACGGTGCAGGGCGATTCCGGCATCGGAAACCGCGTGACCGCCTACATTCTCGTGTTCCTCATCGCGCTGGGCGTGGACTACACGATCTTCCTCATGTCCCGGGTGCGGCAGGAGCTGGCGCATTCCGGGATGCGGGAGGCCCTGCGCACGTCTCTGGTGCGCACGGGAGGGGTGGTCTCCTCGGCGGGCCTGATCCTCGCGGCGACGTTCGCGGTGCTGATGACCCAGCCGATCCGCGAGTTGTACCAGTTCGGCCTGGCCATGGCGCTGGGCATTCTGCTGGACACGTTCGTGGTGCGGCCGCTGCTGGTTCCGGCGATCGTGCGGTTGATCGGCGATCGCGCCCTGTGGCCGATCGAGTCCGCGAAGCGGGACCGGCCGAAGGAGCCCGTCGAGTCCGCCTAGACTCGTCGGCGTGACCGAACCGACCGATGACATCACCGACTCCCTCCCGGAGAGCATGAACGATTCGCTTTCCGACGGCCCGGCGCCCGAGCCGGCCGGCCCGGACGTGCGCCGGGCGTGGGAGGAATTGGCCGACGAGATCCGCGATCATTCGTCGAAGTACTACACGGGGCAGCCGGTCATCTCGGACGCCGAATATGACGCCCTGTTCCGCCGTCTGCAGGAGATGGAGGCGGCGCATCCGGAGCTCGCGGTGCCGGACAGCCCCACGCAGCAGGTCGGCGCCAGGGTGGAGGCCCCCGCCGACGGCGTGACGTTCGAACCGGTGGAGCACCTGCAGCGGCTGTACAGCCTGGACAACGTCTTCGACGAGGCGGAGCTGCGGGACTGGCTGGCACGCACCCCGGCGTCGGCGTACCTGACGGAGCTGAAAATCGACGGCCTGTCCATCGACCTCGTCTACGAGAACGGCCGCCTGGTCCGCGCCGCCACCCGCGGCGACGGCCGGGTCGGCGAAAACGTCACGGCCAATGCGCGGACCATCGCGGACATCCCGCATGAGCTGACGGCCACCGACGAGTACCCGGTGCCGGAGGTGCTGGAGGTGCGCGGCGAGGTCTACATCCCGGTCGACGCATTCGACGGCCTCAACGCCGAGCGCGCCGAGGCGGGGCAGCGCACGTTCGCCAACCCCCGCAACGCCGCGGCCGGGTCGCTGCGGCAGAAGGACCCCGCCGAAACGGCGAAGCGCCCGCTGGCCATGATCTGCCACGGCATCGGCCATGTAGAGGGCTGGCGGCCCGACACGCAGCACGACGCCTACCTGGCGTTGGCGGCGTGGGGGCTCCACGTTTCGCCCTACACGAAGAAGGTGGAGGCGGCGGAGGACGTCGTCAAGCACATGCTGTACTGGGGCGAGCATCGCCACGACGCGGAGCACGAGATGGACGGCCTGGTGGTCAAGGTCGACGCCCTCGCCGAACAGCGCGCGCTGGGCGCGACGTCGCGGGCGCCGCGCTGGGCCATCGCGTTCAAGTACCCGCCGGAGGAAGTGACCACCGATCTGCTGGACATCCGCGTGTCCATCGGACGCACCGGCCGCGCCACGCCGTACGCGGTGATGCGGCCGGTCACCGTCGCCGGGTCGACGGTCGAAATGGCCACCCTGCACAATCCGACCGAGGTCAAGCGCAAGGGGGTGCTCATCGGCGATCGGGTGACCATCCGCAAGGCCGGCGACGTCATCCCCGAGGTCCTCGGCCCCGTCGCCGACGTCCGCGACGGCACCGAGCGCGAGTTCATTTACCCCACGCTGTGCCCCGAATGCGGCACCCGCCTGGCCCCGGCGAAGGAGGACGACGCCGACTGGCGCTGCCCGAACACCCGCTACTGCCCGGGGCAGCTGCGCCGGCGCGTGGAGTTCCTGGCCTCGCGCGGCGGCTTCGACATCGAGCACCTGGGCGAGCGCGGCGCGGCGGACCTCATCCACCGCGGCGTGCTGTCCGACGAAGGCGACTTGTTCGCGCTGACCGCCGCCGATCTGGAGCGCACCGAGGTGTACACCACCGCGGCGAAGAAGAAGGTCGGCGACGTCGGCGTCGCGCGCGGCACCCTCAACGCCAACGGCAAGAAGCTGCTGGACTTCATCGGGGCCGCGAAATCCCGCGAGCTGTGGCGAGTGCTGGTCAGCCTGTCCATCCGCCACGTCGGTCCGACCGCCGCCCGCGCCCTGGCCCAGAAGTTCGGGTCGATGGACGCCATCCGTGCCGCGTCGCGCGAGGAGCTGGCGGACACCGACGGGGTCGGCGGGATCATCGCGGACTCCGTCATCGCGTGGTTCGCCGTCGATTGGCACCGCGAGGTGGTGGAGAAGTGGGCGGCCGCCGGCGTGCGCATGGCCGACGAGGTCTCCGACCGCCCCGAGCAGGTCCTCGAGGGCCTCACCGTCGTGGTGACGGGTTCGCTGGAGGACTTCACCCGCGACAGCGCCAAGGAGGCCATCCTGGTCCGCGGCGGCAAGGCGGCGGGGTCGGTGTCGAAGAAGACGTCCGTGGTCGTCGTCGGCGAGAACGCGGGCTCCAAGGCCACGAAGGCCGAGGAGCTGGGCGTGCCCATCCTCGATGAGGCGGGTTTCCACCGCTTGCTTGCCGACGGCCCGTCGGCCATCCCGTCGACCGCCTCCGACGATTCGGCCGGGTAGCGCCGTGGTGTTCCGCGACGGCGGCGCCGGGACCTGGGGCTGGGTGCGCGTCGACCGCACGGGCCAGCCCGCGTGGGCGCTGCCGGCCGAGACGATCATCGCGGTGCTGCCGATCGTGATGCTCGTGGCGAACTTCCTGCGCGGCACCATCGGGCCGACGCCGGCCGGGTACGCGACGCTCGCCGTCGCCGCGGCGGTGCTCATGGTCCTGCCGGCGTTCGCGATCCTGCGCCAGTCGATCCTCGGATTGGCCCTGATGTTCGCGCCCATCGCCGCCGGCTGGCTGCTGCCGGGCGAGCTCGGCCATGCCGCGGGCACCTACGTCGGGATCACATGGGCGGCCATCGCCGCCGTCAATCTCGTGCATCTGCGGCGCTGAGCAGGCGCCGGACCTTCACCGCGAGATCGTCCTCCGAGATCGGCGCCCACTCGTTGACGTCCACGCCGACGTTGATGGTGCGTTCGTGCTCCGGCCACAGCGAGTGGACGTGGCCGCAGATGCGCACGGTCTCCGTCGGCGCCGGCGCGGTCACCGCCAGGTGCCCGACCTGATAGGGGTCGCTGCCGACTTCCGGGAGGTGGGACACGTCGACGTCGATGGTGCGGTTGCCCGGCACCCGCATCGTCGTCGACGTCGCCCCGGCGGGGAACACGGTCACGCCCATCGCCCGGAGCCGCGCCACCTCATGGCGGCGGCGCCGCCAATCGGCCATGGTCCTTGCGGGGTGCGCGAGGTCGTCGGCAAGCAGATCCATCCGCGAGTTCAGCGACTCGTCCGCGAAGAACCCGCGGCGGTGATGCGGCCACCACGAATCGTGGTTGCCAGCCACGAGCGTGATGCGGCCCTTCAACGTCGGCAGCACCTCGACCAGCCGGTCGAAGCTCCACGCGACGTCCCCCAGATGCCACACCTCGTCGTCCGCGCCCACGACGTCGTTCCAGTTGTCCACCAGGTCGCGGTCGTGCTCGTCGATCGTCGCCCACCGCTCCCGGCCGAACCCCAGAATCGACTCGTGCCCGAAATGAGTGTCCGACGTCCACCAGCGCATGGGCCCAGGCTACCGGCGAAAAACGCGAAAGCCGGGCCCGCGCGAACGCGGGACCCGGCTCTCGACCGGACTGCTCCGGACTATACGGGACTACTTGATCGGGGTGGCCTCGATCTTCCACACCTCATCGGCGTAATCGCGGATGGTGCGGTCGGAGGAGAAGCGGCCCGAACGGATGATGTTCAGGAAGCACATGCGCGCCCACTTCAGCTCGTCGCGGTAATCCTCGGCCATGCGGTCGCGGGTCTCGCGGTAATCCGTGAAATCGCCGAGGACGTAGTACACGTCGGCCGGCTCGTAGCCGGGGGAGCTCAGCAGCGAGTGGTGCAGGTCGTGGAAAATGCCCGCACCGCCGTCGGAGAACGTGCCGTCGACCAGCGAATCCAGTGCGCGCTTGAGACCCGGCACCGACTCGTAGGCCGCGCGCGGATCGTAGGTCTTGCGCAGCTCCGGCAGTTCCTCTTCCTTCGCGCCGAAGATGTAGGCGTTGTCGTCGCCCACGGCCTCGACGATCTCGACGTTCGCGCCGTCGAGCGTGCCCAGGGTCAGGGCGCCGTTCATCATGAACTTCATGTTGCCCGTGCCCGAGGCCTCCTTGCCGGCGGTGGAGATCTGCTCGGAGATGTCCGTGGCCGGGATGATGTGCTCGGCGGGGGAGACGTTGTAGTTCTCCACGAACACGACCTTGAGCTTGTCGCCGATCTCCGGGTCGTTGTTCACCTTCTCCGCGATGGCGTTGATGAACTTGATGATCGCCTTCGCCCGGACGTAGCCCGGGGCCGCCTTCGCGCCGAAGATGGCCACGCGCGGGACGACGTCCCACTCCGGGTCGTCCTTGATGCGGTAGTACAGGTCCAGGATGTACAGCGCGTTGAGCAGCTGGCGCTTGTACTCGTGGAGGCGCTTGATCTGCGAGTCGAAGATCGCGTCGGGCGAGATCTCGATGCCCTGGCGGGCCTCGATCCACGCCGCGAAGTCCTCCTTGTTGCCGCGCTTGATGGCCATGACCTCGCGCAGGACGTCTTCGTCGTCGGCGAACTTCTCCAGCTCGGCGAGCTTGTCCAGGTCGGTGACCCACTCGTCGGAGCCCGACAGGCGCGTCAGCAGCTCCGGCAGGCGCGGGTTGCACTGGTTGAGCCAGCGGCGGGGGGTGACGCCGTTGGTCTTGTTGTTGAACTTCTCCGGCCAGATGGCGTGCCAGTCGCCGAGGGTCTCGCGCTTGATGATCTCCGTGTGCAGCGCCGCGACGCCGTTGATGGAGTACGCGGTGTAGCAGGCGATCCAGGCCATGTGGATCAGGCCATGGGAAATCGGCGCCATGTAGTCGATGGTGCCGTGGTCGATGCCGCGCTCGTCGAGGTCGGCGCGGAAGCGGCGGTCGATCTCCTGGATGATCTCCAGCACGCGGCGGAACAGGCGCTCGAAAATGGAGAATTCCCAGGTCTCCAGGGCCTCGGCCAGCACGGTGTGGTTGGTGTAGGCGAACGCCTTCGACGTGATCGCCCACGCGGCGTCCCAGCCCAGATCGTGCTCGTCGAGCAGCAGGCGCATCAGCTCGGGGATGGCCAGCACCGGGTGGGTGTCGTTGAGCTGGATGCAGTTGTACTCGGCGAAGTTGTCCAGCGTGCCGAAGTTCTCCAGGTGCGAGTCGATCATCGCCTGCAGCGAGGCGGAGACGAAGAAGTACTGCTGGCGGACGCGCAGCACCTTGCCCTCGTAGGTGGAGTCGTTCGGGTACAGCACGCGGCACAGGTCGTGGACGCGCTCGCGCTCGACGATGGCGTCGGTGAAGCGCTGCGAGTTGAAGGCGTCGTAGTCGAACTCGCGCATCGGCTCGGAGTTCCACAGGCGCAGGGTGCCCACGTTGGCGGTGCCGTAGCCGGTGATCGGCATGTCGTGGGGGACGGCGCGCACGGTGAGGTCGTCGAAGCGCACGATGCGGGCCTCGTCCTCGCGGCGGACGACGAAGGGGTAGCCCTCTTCCATCCACGGGTCCGGGTGCTCGTCCTGGAAGCCGTCCTCGAAGGTCTGCTTGAACAGGCCGTAGCGGTACAGGATGCCGTAGCCGGTGGCCGGCAGGTCCTGGGTGGCGCAGGAGTCGAGGAAGCAGGCGGCCAGGCGGCCGAGGCCGCCGTTGCCCAGCGCCGCGTCGTGCTCGGCCTCGAGCACGTCGGTGAGGTTCCGGCCGTAGGCGGCGACCGCCTGCTCGGCCTCGTCGACCAGGCCGAGGTTCAGCAGGTTGTTCAGCAGGGCGCGGCCCATGAGAAACTCGGCCGAGAAGTAGTGCTGCTGACGGGTCGCGGCGTAGGCGCGGGTGGTGGCCTCCCAGTCGTCGGCGAGGTGATCGACGACGACGCGGGACATGCCCGACCAGAACTCCATCTCGGATGAGGTTTCGGGAGTGCGGCCGGATTCGGCGCGCACGTGGGAGGCGAGCCGATCAGTGAAATTCGACATGTGGGGTGGGTCTCCGATTGCGGGTGGGGGACGGTCCGGGCCGGCTCCGACTGGTGGTCGGATAACGGTGGACGCAGGCGGCATCTGACCTTACCCGCCCGGTGCGCAGACCTCCCGTCGAGCACGCCGGGCGGGGTTGGCCCGGCATTGCTTCACGACGCCGACGTGGCCATCATCCGCCGTCCGATGGCGATGACGGCGACCGCGGTGACGTACATGACGATGGAGTAGACGGCCGCGGGGACGGCGAATTCGTCGTCGCGGACGACGGTCAGGGCGATGACCAGGCCGAGGGTGGAGTTCTTGATGCCGTATTCGACGGCCAGCGCGAGCTGGGAGGCGCGGTCGACCCGGGCCACCCAGGCCAGCGCGCCGCCCGCGAGGATCACGGCGACGTTGAACACCAGGACCGCCGGCCCGACGGCGATGACCATGTCCACGATCTCGCCGCCCAGGTCGACGGCGACGGCGGCGATGGCCAGCAGCAGCACCAGGGCGCCCAGCACCGACATGCCCCGCTCGAGTTTCGCGGCGAGCGCGGGCTTCTTGGCCTTGATGGCCATGCCGATGGCCACGGGGACGAGGATCACGCCGACGAGCAGCCCGAAGGTCTGGCCCAGTGGCACCGTGACCGACAGGCCGGTCGCGCCGGGCAGGATGCGGCCCGCGACGTCGAGCCAGCCGGGCAAGGTGACGATGACGACCAGCGACGCGACGACGGTGAGGATGATCGACAGCGCTACGTTTCCGCGGGCGAGGTAGGTGACCAGGTTCGACGTCGACCCGCCCGGGCAGGCGGCGACGAGGACGAGGCCGAGCGCCATGATCGGCGGCAGATCCATCGCCATGGCCACCGCGATGCCGATGGCCGGCACGAGGAGGACCTGGCCCAGCGTGCCGATGATCGTCGCCCGCGGCGTGCGGGCCTGCGCGCGGAAATCGGCCAGCGTCAGGCTGAGCCCGATCCCGACCATGATGACCGCGAGGGCCACCGGAAGTCCGATGGCGATGACCGGGTTGTCCTGCATGCGTCGATGACCTTCCCCTTAGATGCTTTTGCGGGGAATGGTATCGGGGCGGGCGCGGGTCCCGCCGGGAAAACGACGAACTGCGCGGTCTTTTGCCGCGCCTTCCATGTGCCGCCTAGTGGAGGATGGCGCCGACGATGTCGCCGATGCGGCCGAGGTGCTCGACCTCCGACGGCAAGAAGTCCGGGCCGCCGGGGCGGCCGATGACGAGCGTCCAGCCCTTGCCCATGGGGGCGGCGGCCAGCGAGGACTCCATGAGGGTCCACGATTCCGGGATCCACGACTCGTTCTCGCCGTCGAGGCGGCGGGCCGAAGCGACGGGCGGCTCGGACAGCGTCCGGCCGTCGTCCTCGGGGGCCGCGACGGAGGCCACCACGCGGCGGGTGCCGGTGGCGGAGTGGCCCAGCACCAGCGCCCAGCCGGCGGTCATGGTGCGCGGCAGGCCGTCGACGATTTCGCCGAGCGCGCGCTGCGGCTGGCCGCGGTGGCGGGACAGCTCGGCGAGCATGGCGATCTGCCCGCGTCGGTCGACCGACCCGGAAAACGGCCGGATGGAATCGACCTCGACGCCGTCGAGCGACTGCGCGGCGGTGATGAGTGTGTCGGGCAGGCTGCCGCTGGGCAGGTCCACGACGATGTCGTCGACGACGGTGCCGTCGGTGCCGTGCTCCACCACGTCGACGGAGCGGATGTCGCCGCCCGTTTCGCCGAGCGCCGCCGCCAGCAGGCCCAAAGAACCGGGGGCGTCGGGGATCTGCACTCGCATGAGGTACGACATGGTTTACGGGGACCTTTCGTGGCCGCCGTCACCTGGGGAATTCCGGGTGACGCAGGCGCATATGGGCAAGACGGTTCACCAGGGTACATGGGCCGCGCGAGCGAGGGCGACGTGACCCGGGCAACACCGGTGAGTAGGAGTTCTGCTGCGTCCCCAGCCTCCGCCAATTGCTTTACGACGGTGTTGCGCACCCGTTGAAACCGCGTTTCACGTCGCTCCCGGCGGGGTCCCGTCGTCACGCGCGAACCCCAGCGGCTAACCTGATCGGGTAAATCCCGGAGACAACGAAAGGGGTCACGCGTGCCCGCAATCTCGCGCGACGAGGTCGCCCACCTCGCACGACTGTCCCGCCTGGCGCTGACCGACGCGGAGCTCGACGAGTTCGCCGGCCAGATCGACGGCATCATCAATCACGTCCAGGACGTCCAGGAGGTCGCCGCCGCCGACGTCGAGCCCATGAGCCACCCGTCGTCGCTGTCGGGCGTCATGCGCGAAGACGTGGTGAAGCCGACGCTGACCGCCGAGCAGGCCCTGGACCAGGCGCCCTCCGTCGAGGAGCAGCGTTTCGAGGTCCCGCAGATCCTGGGCGAGGAGGAGTGACCATGACCACCGGAACCACCGCGAACGCGAACCTGTTCACCGCCGTCGCCGGCGACCCGATCCTCGGCCTCACCGCCGCGGAGCTGGCCGCGAAGATCCATGCCCGCGAGCTGACCTCCGTGGAGGTCACGCAGGCGTTCCTGGACCGCATCGCCGCCGTCGACGGGGGCATCCACGCCTTCCTGCACATCGGCGCCGAGGAGGCCCTGGCCGCCGCGAAGGCAGTCGACGAGTCCCTCGACGCCGGCGAGGCCCCCGCCTCCGCGCTGGCCGGCGTGCCGCTGGCGCTGAAGGACGTTTTCGTCACCGTCGACGCGCCGACCACCTGCGCGTCGAAGATGCTCGAGGGCTACATGAGCCCCTACGACGCCACCGTCACCGAGAAGCTCCGCGCCGCGGGCATCCCGATCCTGGGCAAGACGAACATGGACGAGTTCGCCATGGGCTCGTCGACCGAGAACTCCGCGTACGGCCCGACCCACAACCCGTGGGACGTCGAGCGCACCGCGGGCGGCTCGGGCGGCGGCTCCTCCGCCGCGCTGGCCGCCGCGATGGCTCCGCTGGCCATCGGCACTGACACCGGCGGCTCGATCCGCCAGCCGGCCGCGCTGACCGCGACCGTCGGCGTCAAGCCGACCTACGGCACCGTCTCCCGCCATGGTCTGGTCGCCTGCGCCTCCTCGCTGGACCAGGGTGGCCCGACCGCCCGCACGGTGCTGGACACCGCGCTGCTCCACGAGGTCATCGCCGGCCACGACGATCGCGACTCGACCTCGACCGACCAGCCCATCGCCGACGTCGTCGCCGCCGCGAAGGCCGGCGCCACGGGCGACCTCTCGGGCGTGAAGGTGGGCGTCGTCAAGCAGTTCGACCGCACCGAGGGCTACCAGGCGGGCGTGCTGGACTCGTTCCACGAGGCCGTCGACAAGCTCAAGGCCGCCGGCGCCGAGGTCGTCGAGGTCGACTGCCCGAACTTCGACCACGCGCTGAGCGCCTACTACCTGATCCTCCCGTGCGAGGTCAGCTCCAACCTCGCCCGTTTCGACGGCATGCGCTACGGCCTGCGCTCCGGCGACGACGGTTCGCTGTCCGCCGATCAGGTGATGGCCAAGACCCGCGCCGAGGGCTTCGGCGACGAGGTCAAGCGCCGCATCATCATCGGCACCTACGCGCTGTCGGTGGGCTACTACGACGCGTATTACATCCAGGCGCAGCGCGTGCGCACGCTGATCCAGCAGGATTTCGAGCGCGCCTTCGAGCAGGTCGACGTCCTGGTGTCGCCGACGACGCCGACCACCGCCTTCAAGCTGGGCGAGAAGGTCGACGATCCGCTGAGCATGTACATGTTCGACCTGTGCACGCTGCCGCTGAACCTGGCCGGCATGTGCGGCATGTCCGTGCCCTCGGGTCTGGCGCCCGACACCGGTTTGCCGGTGGGCCTGCAGATCATGGCCCCGCGCCACGGCGACGATCGCCTGTACAAGGTCGGCGCCGCGTACGAGAAGGTCCGCGGCCCGGTGGCCTGATCTTCCGGTGCCTTCGTCGCTTCACGACGCCGCCGCACGCACTGACCGCCGCCCCGGGTGGGGCGGCGGTTTTTGCGTTCGTTTTTGTTCAATTGTCTCGCTAGGAGTTCAAATGGATTGACGATGGGGAGATCGTCAGCCATGATGTCCATATGGGAACAAAGGAAAGAATCACGCCGCGTGAACTCGGAATGGAAGTCGCGGCACTGCTGCGCGAAGGCGTCGCCCGGCGGGAGATGACGCAGGCGCAGGTCGCCGAGAAGGCGGGGATCTCCACGTCGCAGGTGTCCAAGTACCTGCGCGGCGTCCGGCCGATCACCACGGACGAACTGGATCTGCTCTGCGAGGCCATCGGCATCAGCTTCGAAAGGCTCGTCGTCGAGGCATCCCATCGCACGCGCGGGCGGCACGGGAACATGGGCGAGGGGGCCGCGCAGGGGGAATTCGGGGCGCCGGTCCGCGGCGAATCCGGCTGGTGGGAGCGGTAGCCCTCGACTCCGTCCCCGCGGCGTCCGATAGGCTCCGACGTCATGGCCAACCCCGCCGCCGACCCCGCGGACCACGACGAGTTCTCGCGGCACCACCTGCCGCCCAAACAGGCGTATCTGGCGCTGTTCGCCCTCTGCGTCGGTTTCTTCATGAATTTGCTCGACCAGTCGATCGTCGCGGTGGCCACGCCGCAGATCATGGAGCAGCTCGGCGCGGACTACGCCGCGGCCATCTGGGTGACGTCGGCGTATCTGCTGGCCTACGCCGTGCCGTTGCTGGTCACGGGCCGGCTGGGTGACCAGTTCGGGCAAAAGCGCGTGTATCAGGTGGGCATCGTGATTTTCACGGCGTCGTCGTTGTGGTGCGGCCTGGCCGATTCGATCGGGTCGCTGGTGCTGGCGCGATTCGTCCAGGGCCTCGGCGCCGCGCTGATCGGCCCGCAGACGCTGGCCATCATCACCCGGATCTTCCCGCCCGAGCGCCGAGGCGCCGCCATGGGCTGGTGGGGGACCGTCGCCGGACTGGCGACGCTGACCGGGCCACTGCTCGGCGGCTTCCTGACCACCTCCGTCGGCTGGGAGTGGATCTTCTACGTCAACATCCCCTTCGGCATCCTGTCGATGGTGCTCGTGGCCAAGTGGGTGCCGGACCTGCCGTCGACGTCGCGCAGCTTCGACGTCGTGGGAATCGTCGTGTCCATGCTGGCCATGACCGGCCTTGTCTTCGGCCTCCAGCAGGGGCAGGCGGCCGGGTGGTCGCCGTGGATCTGGGCGATGCTCGCGGGGTCGGCCGTGCTGTTCGCGGTGTTCGTGCGGCTCCAGGCCATCGCGCCCCGGCGCGGCGTGGAGGCCCTCGTCCCGCTGCGGCTCTTCGACGACCCGAACTTCGCCCGGGGCTCGCTGTCGATCGCCACCATGGCCTTCGCCACCGCCGCCAACGCCCTGCCCGTGATGATCTTCGTGCAGACCTACGACGACCTCACCGCACTCCAGGCGGGTCTGCTGGTCGCGCCCATGGCCCTGCTCTCCGGCGTCCTCGCCCCCTGGGTGGGCTCCATGGTCGAGCGCACCAAGGCCAACCGGCTGTCCATGATCGGCTTCGGCTCGATGATCGTCGGCCACGTCGCCATGTTCGGCGTGCTGCGCGAGACCGTGCCCACGTGGACCATCTCCGTGGTGGTGCTGCTGCTCGGCGTGGGCAACGCCTTCGTGTGGGCACCCAACTCCACCATCACCCTGCGCGGCCTGGACACCCGCATCGCCGGCGCCGGCTCCGGCGTCTACAACACCACCCGTCAGGTCGGCGCGGTCTTCGGCGCCGCCGCCACTGCCGCATTCATCGAGGTCGGGCGCGCAGCAGGCGCCGGTTCCGCCGTGTTCGGCCAATCGCTCCTGCTGCACGCGGCGGTCCTGTGCATCGGATTCGCCGCGGTCGCCGGGTTCAGGCGGGCGCCCGAACCAGCCACCGCCCCGTCGTAAAGCGAAACCCCGAAACGGGCGCGAACGCGGCACCCGATGCCCGAGGCGCGTGGGAGCGGAGCGGTCGCTATTGTGGGGGACATGCGAATCGCGACCCTGACCTCCGGTGGCGACTGCCCCGGTCTCAACGCCGTCATCCGCGCCATCGTGCGCACCGCCAGCTCCGAATACGGTTCCACCGTCGTCGGATTCGAAGATGGCTGGATCGGCCTCATGGAGGACCGCAGGGTCCAGTTGTACGACGACGAGAACATCGACAAGATGCTGCTGCGCGGCGGCACCATGCTCGGCACCGGCCGCGTGCACCCCGACATCCTCATGTCGAACCTGGACCGCATCAAGGAGAACCTCGCCGACGCCGGCATCGACGCGCTGATCCCCATCGGCGGCGAGGGCACCCTCAAGGCCGGCAAGTGGCTGGCGGACAACGGCGTGCCGGTCGTCGGCGTGCCGAAGACCATCGACAACGACGTCAACGGCACCGACTACACCTTCGGCTTCGACACCGCCGTCGCCGTGGCCACCGAGGCCGTCGACCGCCTGCACACCACCGCGGAGTCCCACGAGCGCGTCATGATCGTCGAGGTCATGGGACGCCACGTCGGCTGGATCGCCCTGCACGCGGGCATGGCCGGCGGCGCGCACTACATCGTCATCCCGGAAGAGCCGTTCGACATCAACGCCATCTGCAAGTCCATGGAGCGCCGGTTCCAGATGGGCGAGAAGTACGGCATCATCGTCGTCGCCGAGGGCGCCATGCCCAAGGAGGGGACGATGAACTTCGAGGAAGGCGGCGTCGACCAGTTCGGCCACCAGACCTTCAACGGCATCGGCCAGGTCATCGGCAACGAGATCAAGGAGCGCACCGGCTACGACGTGCGCACCACGGTGCTCGGCCACATCCAGCGCGGCGGCACCCCGACCGCCTACGACCGCGTCCTGGCCACCCGCTACGGCGTCCACGCCACCCGCGCGGTCCACGACGGCGATTACGGCAAGATCGTCGCCCTGCGCGGCGAGCACATCGAGCGCATCGACATCGACGACGCCGTCGCCGAACTCAAGGTCGTGCCGGAGCGCCGCTACGCCACCGCGAAGGCGCTGTTCGGCTAAAGC
>NZ_DURI01000349.1 GCF_012837295.1 Corynebacterium sp.
CGCCGAACAGCTTGAACACGTTCAGCGCGGAGTAGTGCCCGGACTTCTGGATGTCGCGGACGATGTCCTTGAACGGCTCGACGGCGTCCATGGGCACCACGAACTGGTACTGCAGGAAGCCCTTGGAGCCGTAACCGCGGTTCCACTCACCGATGAGGTCCAGCGGCTGGTAGAACTGCGTCAGATTCTGGACCTGGTTCTTGTAGCGGCCCGACTTCAGCCACCACAGTTCGCCGATGGCGACCATGGACAGCTTGTTCATGGTGAACGACGGGAAGATGTCCGGCACCGTCACCAGCTGCGGGGCGTTGAACTTCAGCGGGTCCTTCGCCAGCTTCGGGGCCAGCTCCTCCAGCTGCGCCAGCGTGGCCAGCGAGCCGCGGGAGATGGCGGCGCGGCCGAGCTTCGGCTCCGGCGAGATGGCGTCGAACCACGCGGAGGAATAGGTGTAGTTGTGCTCCGAACCGTCGGAGTGGAACGCCACCGTCTCGTCGAGGTCGGCGGTCAGGTCGCCGTCGGCGATGAAATACGCGGTCTCCGTCTTGGTCATGCGGATCTTCGCGCGGAGGATGATGCCGGTCAGGCCCATGCCGCCGACGGTGGCCCAGAACAGTTCGCCCGACGGGTCGTCGTCGGAGCCCTCCGGCTCGAGGTGCAGGATGCGGCCGTCGGCGACGAGCAGTTCCATCGACGCGACGTGGTTGCCGAAGGAACCGGCCGAGTGGTGGTTCTTGCCGTGGATGTCGGGGCCGATGGCGCCGCCGATGGTGACCTGGCGAGTGCCCGGCAGCACCGGGACCCACAGACCGTAGGGCAGCGCGGCCTTCATCAGCTGATCCAGGGTGACGCCGCCGTCGACGTCGACGATCGCCGAATCCGGGTCGATGGAGTGGATCTGGTTGAGGGCCTGCATGTCGACGACGAGGCCGCCGGCGTTCTGGGCGGGGTCGCCGTAGGAGCGTCCCATGCCGCGCGGGATGATGCCGCGCTTGAGGTGCGACGGCTTGCCGTCGTTCTGCTCGGCGACGGCGCGGACCGCGTTGGCGATCTCCGTCACGTCGGAGGTGGAGAGCACCTCCGCGGTCGAGGGGGCGGTGCGGCCCCAGCCGGTGAGTTTCCTGGCTTCTGTGGAGACGGCTCCGGGGGCACCGTTCGAAGCGTCGGTGCTGGACGTGCCGTTGTTGTGTGCAGACATCACCGCACACGCTACTCCCGGCCGCATGAGTCCACAGGGGGGCGCGCCCCGGGAGTGCGCCTAGAAATACCTGAGAATCCCCGCAGCGCCGGGATTTTCCGTCCCATTTGCTTTGCGACGGTCCGCGTGGCGCGTGGGCGTCGCAAAGCAAAGGAAGCGGCCTACAGGTCCATCAGGTCGCGGATCTCCTGCGGCAGTTCCTCCTGGGAGGTGATGGTGGGGCCGTCGTACTCCTCGAGGAGCCGGTACACGCGGGTGCGGCTGACGCTGTCGAGCAGCGGCAGCTCCTGGGCGACCAGTCGCGTCATCTCAGACGACATCGGGGTGTCGGTGTGCTCCGCGGCGATGTAGACCGGGTCTTTCTTCTTCTTCCTCAGGAATCCGAACATGACCGTGAGGTTATCCTGTTGCCCATGAGCGAGGACAGCGCCACCGAACCCGCGACCGCCACCGACGCCGCCGAAGCCGCCGGGGCCGCCGCAACCGACGTCGCCGGGGCCACGGCTCCGACGACCATTGCCGTCGTGGGCGCGCCGGGCGAATCCGGCGAGATCGCGGTGTGGCACGTGCAGCTCGAGCCGCAACTGACCGGGGGCCGGCTGTCCGGCGCCTGGCTGGTGGACCCGGCCGCCGACGACGCCGGGGCGACGCTGGCCAACCTGTTCGCCGGGGCGGCGGTGCTGGCCGCGGGGGAAGAGGTCGACGTCGTCAAGCGAACCCCCGCGCCCCGCGTCGACCTGGCCGCGACCGTGAAGGCCCTGCGCGGCCACGTCAAGGAGCTGAAGGCCCGCGTCGCCGAGGAGAAGGCCAAGCCCGGCAAGGACAAGCTGGTGTCGCCGCGCTTTCCGACGGTCGCCGACGTCGAACCCATCGAATTCGGCCACGTCGGGGAGGCCGCCGCCGGGCGCGTGCTCGCGTGGGCGCGCGGGCTGGAGGAGCTCACCGCGACGTGGTCGGAGCTGGAATCGCAGCGCCGCCGGCGTGACTACCTGCGGGAACCGTGGGGTGCGGAGTCCCGCCCCGTGCCTCTGGAGTACGCCGCGGACTGACCCCGCCGCGAGGTGGGGAGGGGCTTCGGGGCACGGCGGGGTTCGGGGAGCGTCGGTACGCTTGGGGCCATGTCGACGGACACCGACAACGTCATCGCCTTCCCGGGCGTGCGCGTGGCCGCGGAACCGGCCACGCTGATCATCGGTGCCGTTTTGGCGGAGGAGCCCCAGGTGGTGCACCGGCAGTTCGGCATCAACGACCGGCTGACGCTCCGCGAGCTTTCCGACGCGCTGCGCGTCATGTTCGGCTGGCCCGGCGAATCCGCTCCCACCAAGTTCACCCTGGACGGGACCGCGGGAATCGGGTCCGGTGCGGGTGCCGGGGGCGGCGGGCTCGGCGCCGGGGGAGTTGGAGCCGGGCTGGGGCTGAGCGTCAACGTGCCCCTCGACACCGTCATCGGCGACGTGCTGCAGGACGTCGGCGATACCTTGACCTGGCACTGGGGGCTGTGGGATCACCGTTTGGACGTCCGCGAGGCGTTCGCCCGCGACGAGGCCACCCCGGATGCGCTGTGCATAGGCGGGTCCGGGACCATCGACGGGCTGTGGCGCGGCGGGCGCGTCGTCAACGTCGCGGCGCCGGGTGGCGCCGGCCGGGACGGCGGCC
>NZ_DURI01000044.1 GCF_012837295.1 Corynebacterium sp.
CCCCGCTTTCCGGGCGGCCCGCAGCGTCGCCTCATATGCGGCCTCGCGCAACTGTTCCCGGGTCTCTTCCAGGGGGCCGGGCAGGGCGGTGGCCCCGCGTGCCCGCTTGACGACGGGGACGCCGTCTTCCACCGAGCCTCCGATGAGATGGACCGGCGTGGGGGAGTCCGCCGTCCTTGCGGCGTCGACGATCCAGCCGACGACCTTGCCCACGTGGCTCTGGGCGTCGATGGCGCCTTCGCCGGTGAGGATGAGGTCCGCCGTGCCTTCGGCGATGATGTCGGCCAGGCCCGTGGCGCGGGCGAGGAGGGCCGCGCCGGGCTCGATGGAGAGGCGGGCGCCGGCGTTCTCGCCTCCGGAGGCGGCGCCTGCGATGGCGGCGATGCCGACCGGGGTCGCGCCGGCCGCGCCGAAGCCCGGTTGGTCGGGGTCGACGTCGCAGAGCCGGCACCACGTGAGCAGCGCCTCGGTGAGCTGTGCGACTTGTTCGCCGGTCGCGCCCTTCTGCGGGCCGAAGACGGCGGGCGCGTCGCGGGGAGGGGTGGTGACGTCCAGGACCAGTCGCCATGTGGCGCGCCGGGCGCGGGGATCGAGGCCGGAGAGGTCGAGGCGGGCGGCCGAAGCGAGCGCGGCGCCGCCGAAGGGGATGTTCGCCCCGGACTCGTCGAGAATTCGCGCCCCGAGGGCGGTGATGAGGCCGGCGCCGCCATCGGTGGTCGCCGAACCGCCCAGGCAGATGGTGATGTCCGGCCCGACGGCACGGTCCGCTCCGACTGCTCCGCAGTGGGCGAGCGCGTCGAGGATGACCTCGCCGGTGCCGAACGTCGATGCGCCGAGCGGGTCCTTCGCGTCGGCGACCGCGGGCAGCCCGGACGCGGAGGCCAGGTCCAGCACCGCGCGGCCCGGCGCCGGTCCCCACCAGCGGGCCAGGATGGGCCGACCGATGGCGTCGACGGTGCGGACATCATGGGCGACCGGACCCTGCTCCTCCGC
Source organism: Corynebacterium sp. (assembly GCF_012837295.1). Classification (GTDB taxonomy): domain Bacteria; phylum Actinomycetota; class Actinomycetes; order Mycobacteriales; family Mycobacteriaceae; genus Corynebacterium. Next base: position 994 of record NZ_DURI01000044.1, read on the forward strand.
CCAGGCGTTGGCGAGCAATTCGGCGGTGCCCTCGCCGCCGTCGGCCATGGGGATCGCGATGGCGGTCGCGCCGGCGTCGCGGGCGCCGGCGGCCATCGCCTCGGCGGCCTCCCGGGCGGTCGCGGTGCCCTTGAAGCTGTCGGGGCAGCAGACGACCGTGAAGTCGGCGGGGCCGTCGGCGCTGAAGTCGGGGTCCATGAATCCATCATGGCGCACGCCGTCGGGTGAGGGTACCCTTACCGGCATGCCCGCCATCGTATTCGATTGCCTTGTTCCGCCCGCCGACTCCGACGACCTCGCCCGCGCCTTCGCCGCGCGTCTGGGACAGCTGGAGGCCGAAGGGAAGATCTCCAACGCCGACGTCATCGTCTCCGACGCGCCCGTCGACGAGCAGCTGCTCGAGCAGTGGGAGCGCGAAAACCCCGACGAGCCCGTCGGCGACCGCGTCATGCGCCGGTACACGCTCGACCTCGCCGGCCTGCAGGGCTCCCTCAACGCCTTGACCATGGACCTGTCGCGCCTGCTGACTCCCGCGGCCGAGCTTCCCGACGACCCGGTGCTCCGCGAGTTCGACGACATGCTCGAAGAAGTCGCCCGCTATCCGTGGATGGTCGCCGTCCGCCCTTGAGGGGCTCCGCTCCGCCGCCACGACGCCCCGCAGTGACGTGATTCACATCGGCACGTCGTCAAGCGAGTTTTTGCGGGACGGGCGCCGCCGATGTTACGGCCGTGTTTCGCGCCCGTTTCCCGCCCATTTCCGCGGGCCATCAATGGGGGTGACCATTGGGGGCGGCGCGTAACGGGGTCGCCCCGCGCGTTTCCGTGTCGGCGAAGAGCATGAAACAATGCACGTTGGTAAAAACCATCTCCCCGTCCCGGTCGGCGCTTCACGCGCGGTCCCGTGAATCGGCGGGCCCCAGGGGCCCGGCGTCGAGCAGGTGCGCCGGACGGGAGCGAAGAAAGGTGCTTAGTTGAACGTCGACGATCGAGTCTCCGATTTCTACCAGCTCGTGCTGCGTCGGAACGCGGGTGAGCCCGAGTTCCACCAGGCCGTGTCCGAGGTCCTCGAATCCTTGAAGATCGTCCTCGCCAAGGATCCCGAGTACGGCGAGAAGGGCCTGGTCCAGCGCCTCTGCGAGCCGGAGCGCCAGATCATTTTCCGCGTGCCGTGGGTCGATGACCAGGGCCAGGTCCAGGTCAACCGCGGTTTCCGCGTCCAGTTCAACTCCGTGCTCGGCCCCTACAAGGGCGGTCTGCGCTTCCACCCGAGCGTGAACCTGGGCATCATCAAGTTCCTCGGCTTCGAGCAGATCTTCAAGAACTCCCTGACCGGCCTGCCCATCGGCGGCGGCAAGGGCGGCTCCGACTTCGACCCCAAGGGCAAGTCCGAGCTGGAGATCATGCGCTTCTGCCAGTCCTTCATGACCGAGCTCAACCGCCACATCGGCGAGTACACCGACGTGCCGGCCGGCGACATCGGCGTCGGCGGCCGCGAGATCGGCTTCCTGTTCGGCCAGTACCGCCGCCTGAACAACCGCCACGAGTCCGGCGTCCTCACCGGCAAGGGCCTGACCTGGGGCGGTTCCCTGGTCCGCACCGAGGCCACCGGCTTCGGCACCGTGTACTTCACCCAGCGCATGATGGAGGAGCACGGCGAGTCGCTCTCCGGCGCCAAGGTCGTCGTTTCCGGTTCCGGCAACGTCGCCATCTACGCCATGCAGAAGGCGCAGCAGCTGGGCGCCACCGTCGTCGCCTTCTCCGACTCCTCCGGCTACGTCTCCACCCCGAATGGCGTGGACGTCGAGCTGCTCCGCGAGGTGAAGGAGGTCCGTCGCGGCCGCGTCGGCGAGTACGCCGAGGAGGTCGACGGCGCCGAGTTCCACGCCAAGGGCAACGTGTGGGAGGTCGCCTGCGACGTCGCGCTGCCCTGCGCCACCCAGAACGAGCTCAACGGCGACGACGCCAAGATGCTCGTGGAGAACGGCTGCAAGTACGTCGCCGAGGGCGCGAACATGCCGTCGACGCCGGAGGCCGTGGATTTCTTCCGCAAGTCCTCCATCTACTTCGCCCCGGGCAAGGCCGCCAACGCCGGTGGCGTGGCCACCTCCGCCCTGGAGATGCAGCAGAACGCGACCCGCGACTCGTGGTCCTTCGAGTACACGGACGAGCGCCTGCAGGGCATCATGTCCAACATCTTCGAGAACTGCGCGAAGACCGCGGCGACCTACGACCGCGAGCACGACTACGTCGTCGGCGCGAACATCGCCGGATTCAAGAAGGTCGCCAACGCGATGCTCGCGCAGGGCATCATCTAGCGTCATCTAGCTTTTCCCGCTTTACGACGACCCACGCCCACGTCGGGCGGCCCTGGCACGGGAGGTAACATTCCCCGCCATGGACCTTTCGACGTGGGCGTTGCTCGTCATCGCCGTGGTTGCCCTGGCGGGGGCGTGCCTGCAGCGCGTGTCGGGCATGGGGCTGGGGCTCATCGGCGCGCCGGTGCTCAGCCTGATCGTGGGGCCGGTGGCGGGCGTGCTGATCATCAACGTGCTCGCCGCCGTCAACGCCGTCTTCCAGACGCTGTCGGTGCGCGAGAACGTGGATTGGCGGAAGTTCTGGTTGATCGGCCCGGTGATGCTCGCCGGGGCGATCCCGGGCGCCTGGGTCGTCCATTCCACGCCGACGGCGCCGTTGCAGGTCATCGTCGGCGCTCTGGTTCTGTTGGGGCTGACGGTGACCACCATCATGCCCAACCACGTGCGCATCGACGGCCGCGGCTACGCGATGGCCTCCGGTGCCGCCGGCGGGTTTATGAACACCCTGGCCGGCATCGCCGGGCCCGCCATCACGGTCTACGCGCAGGCCAGCCGGTGGCCGCAGAAGACGTTCGCGGCGACGCTGCAGCCGCTGTTCTTCGTCTCCGGGGCCGTGTCGCTGGCGGTGAAGGAATTGTCGGCCGCCGAACCGATCATCCCGCACGCGCCGTGGCACCTGTGGGCCATCGGCCTGGTGGCCATGGTGGCGGGCCTGAAGATCGGCACCGTCATCGCCAAGCGCACCGACGTGCGCAAGGCCCGCCGGCTGGCGCTGATCGTCGCCTCCACCGGAGCGGCGGTGACTCTGGTCCGCGGCCTCATCGGCATGTTCTAGGAGCCGGTGCCGGTTGGAGCAGCCGAGCTCGGACAGCGCCGCCCAGACCATCCCTGCCTGGAACAGGGCAGCCTAGAAGAGCGACGACAGGAACGACTTCGTCCGGTCCTCGCGGGGGTTGCCCAACACCTCGTCGGGCGGGCCGGCCTCGACGACGACGCCGTCATCCATGAAGACGACCTGATCGGCGACCTCGCGGGCGAAGGACATCTCGTGGGTGACCACCATCATGGTCATGCCGTCGTCGGCCAAACCGCGCATCACGCCCAGGA